>JANNVY010000175.1:0-1828 GCA_031408375.1 Pseudomonadota bacterium
CTGCCGGCCCGGACCTGGCGAACACCGCCGGGGAAGGAGCGCTGACGTCGTGCGCGGGTCTGGAGGAGGCGGCGGTCTGCGGCCTGGGCGGGGCGGCGGCGGGGCTGGGTTTTTTACTGGCCCGGGCCGCGACCGGGGGCAGGGGGCGGCTGATCGCCCTGATCGCGCCCGGCGCCTGGATCGCCGAGCGGGGCGGGCTGATGGCGCGCGGCGCGCTGGCCTTCGGAATTCCGTCCGGGCGGCTGCTGATCGTTCGGCCCCGGACCGAGGCCGAGGCCCTGTGGGCGCTGGAGGAGATCCTGCGCTCCGGCGCGGCCGACCTGGCCATCGGGGCGGTGGAGGGGGCCAGCCTGACCCAGACCCGCCGGCTCGACATGGCGGCGCGCGAGTCCGGCGCGACCGCGGCGCTTTTGCGGGTCAGGCCGGGCTCGCCGTTGAGCGCGGCGCGGCGGCGCTGGCGGATCTCGGCCCTGCCGTCGGCCCCCGACCCCTGGGACGACCGGGCTCCGGGCGCGCCGCGCTGGCGCGCCGAACTGTTGCGCCGCCGGGACGGGGCGCCGGGATGCTGGGATCTGGAGTGGAACGATGAGACGGCTCGTCTCGATCTGGTTGCGGGACTGGCCGGTGACGGTCTGGGGCCGTCGGCGCTCCGGACGATCGCCGCCGCCTGAGACCGCGCCCTTCGCCCTGGTCGACAAGGGGGCGCACGGTCTTGTGCTGTCAGGCCTGAACGAGGCCGCGCGGCGCCTGGGGCTGCGCCACGGCCAGGCCCACGCCGACGCCTGCGCCATCGCGCCGGACCTGACCAGCGCCCCGGCCGAGCCCGAGCGCGACCGCATGGCCCTGAGAAAGCTGGCGCTGTGGGCCGAGCGCTGGTCGCCGGCGGTGTCGGTCGACGCCGGCCCGCCCGAGCTGGAGGGCCTGATCCTCGACGTCACCGGCGCGGCTCACCTGTGGGGCGGCGAGCGCCAGTTGCTGGCCGACATCCGCACGCGGCTGGCGGGGGCGGGCGTGCCTGCGCGCGCCGCCATGGCGGGAACCGCCGGGGCGGCCTGGGCGCTCGCCCGCTTCACCGCCGCCGAGGATCCCATCGCACCCCCCAGCCAGGAGAAGGCGGCCCTGGCCAACCTGCCGGTGGAGGGCCTGCGGCTGTCGCCCCGGGCGGTGCAGCTGCTGGGCCGCTTTGGCCTCAGACGCATCGGCGATCTCTACCCCCTGCCGCGCGCGGGTCTGGCGCGGCGCTTCCGGGGCTCGGAAGGGCTTGAGGTGGTGGGCCAGCTGGACCGGGCTCTGGGTCTGGCGGGCGAGGCCCAGGTCTGTGAACAGCCGCCGCCGGCCTGGCGCGCCTGGCAGGTGTTCGCCGAGCCGGTCACGGTTTGCGAGGCGGTGGCCCTGCGCGCCGGGCCCCTGATCGCAGATCTGTGCGCGGCGCTGGAGCGAGACGGCATGGGCGCGCGCCGAGTCGTCGTCACCGGTTTTCGCGTCGACGGGCGCACCACGGTGCTGGAGGCGGCCATGGGGACCCCCTCGCGCCGGCCTGCTCACATCCTGCGGCTGCTGAAGGAGCGCGGCTGGGAGCGGCTGGACCTCGGATTCGGGATCGATGCCCTGATGGTCTCGGCGCTGGTCGCCGAGCCCCTGCACGCGATCCAGACCGACAGCGAGCAGGGTCCGGTCGAAGCCGACGCGGCCGCCCGCGCGGCCCTGCTGGACCGGCTTGTAGCGAAGCTGGGTGAGGCGGCGGTGGGCCAGCCGGTGTTGCGTGAAAGCTGGATCCCGGAACGCAGCGAGGGGATCCTCCTCCCCTGTGAGCGGCAGCGAACGGGGG
>JANNVY010000176.1:0-1606 GCA_031408375.1 Pseudomonadota bacterium
CCACGCCGAGCAGCGCGCCGCCGGCCACGAACAGGCCAGTGATGGCGCCCGACTTGAAGGCCAGTTCCATGCCGCGGGCCAGGCTCTCGGAGGCGCCTTGCGCGGTACGAACGTTGGCGCGGACCGAGATCAGCATCCCGGCGTAACCGGCCGCGCCCGAAAGCACGGCGCCGACCAGGAAGCCGATGGCGGCCCACAGGCCGATAAGGAAGTAGGCGGCGATCAGCACGACGACGCCGACCATGGCGATGGTGGTGTACTGACGCTTCAGGTAGGCGGCGGCGCCTTCCTGGATCGCCGCAGCGATCTCTTGCATGCGGTCATTGCCGGGGCTCGCCTTCATCAGGATGCCGGTCTGTACGGCTCCGTAGAGAATGCCCGCCAGGCCGGCCGCCAGGACCAGCCAGAGATAAAAGTCCATGAGTAAAGAGCCCCTTTGATGTGCATCCGGGCGGCCGGCGAAGAAGTGCGGCGCCCGTAGTTCCCGATGAGTCGCGAGGTCGCGCCCCAAGGTTAAAGACGGCGTTGTTTGCCAAAAGCCTTGGGCCGGCGCAACTCCTAGCGCACACGGCGGAAATCAGGTCGCAGGCTGGCGGTCTCTTCAGCTCGCCGGACGGCGGGTCCGGTGCTGGGCCTGGGGCGGCGATGTGAAGGCGATCCCGGCGATCATTCCCGGCCCCGCCAAGCGGGTCGCCTCGGCCAGCATCATGGTCTTGAACCGCGCCTCATCGAGCCGGCGGAAGTCGGTCGGCAGGTTGTAGGCGGTCCGGTGCGCGGCTCGGACCATGGCGTCGCGGAAATAAGGCGAGCGCTCGCGCAGCTTCTGGGCGTCGGCCCTCGCCGTCAGCTTCAGGCGCACCGCCACGAAGATGTAGTTCCGCAGCTTGCGGCCCTCCAGAGACGGGATGGCGACGGGCGACAGGTCGACAAACTGACCAACCGGCGCGCCCTTGGCGGGTGGACCGCCGGCCGATGCAGCCCCTGCCGTGGCGGCGAGCGCGACGGCGCCTTGGGCGGCGGCAGCGATGAAGGAGCGACGTTGCATGGGCCATGGGTAGGGCCGGCGTGGTTAATGTTCCCTTCCCTCCCGCCCTGCCGTTCGTGCGTTGTCCTTGAGCTGTCCCGACGGTCCAGCCAAACCCGGCCAACGGCAAGTGCGGCGTCCTCGTCCTTCGACAGGCTCAGGATGAGGACGAAGGAGATTTCGCGGCGTCATCATCGTTGCAACAACTGACGCCGGACCGCTCATCCAGGAAATCCACATCCTGAGCCTGTCGAGGGACGAGGATTTTCAGCACTACGAGCGCGATCTGGACTCCGGGATCCCTTGAAAGGTCTGGCGGCGACGGGCGGAAACCGATCCGTGCAGCATCCCTAGTCGTGCACCCAGCCCGCCTGCGGCACCGGCACGACCTCTCCCTCGAACCGCACGCGCACCCCCGACTCCTTGACCACCCGACCGATGACGGCGGCGGGCAGGCCGATGCGTGCGGCGGCCTTGATGAAGGCGTCGACGTGCTCGACCCGGATGGCGCAGGCGATTTCATAGTCGTCGCCACCGGTGGCCAGATCCAGGCGTGCGGAAAGTTCGTCGGCCCGCTGGCTC
>JANNVY010000177.1:0-6385 GCA_031408375.1 Pseudomonadota bacterium
GGAAGTAGCTGAGCGGGGTGACCGCGCTGGTGGTGGACGCGGTCAGGGGCCGGGGCGCGCCGCCGCCGACCGGCTGGGCGTAGGCGTTGAACACGCCGGTCGCGTCCGAGCCGATCAGCATGACCTTGCCGTCCCGGGAGAAGACCCGGCCGGCCGGGTGGGCCATGCGGTAGCTGGTGGTCTCGTAGAACTGGGCGGCGGTGTAGCGGGCGGGCGTCCGGGCGGAGGTAGCGGACGCGGCGGCGAACGCGAGCCCCGGATCGCGGGCCTGGACCGGGACGGCCGCGGCCAGCAGGGCGGCGATGGAGACGAGACAGACGGTAGCGCGCATGGGCAGGGTTTCCTTGACTGATACCCCTTAGAGCCCGGCGCGCCGCCAATGGAGGCGCCCTGTCCAAAATTTAACCTGCGGCGACGATTCCTGACGCCGGCTTCACACCGGCTGCACGGCGGCGGACCACAGTTCAGTCGTGCAGATAGACCACCCGCTTCAGACCGTTCTCCCGCGCTTGCGCCAGGTGATGTTCGTGGACGCCCGAGGCCCGGGCGTCGCGGCCGGAGGCTTCGACCCAGTGGGTGGCCTCGATGTCCTTCTGCAGCGCCGTGGCCGCCATCATGTGGGCTTGGAAGACGGTGTCGAGCGCCGCGCCGGCGAACGGGATCGGCACCGCGTCGGTCATGGTGTCGATGCCGAGGTAGCCCGCCATGCGGAACAGCGTGCCCGGCGAGGCCCGCGCCCGGACACCCTGGAGCAGCAGATAGCCCCCGGCGCCGGCCGAAAAGATGATGTTGATGCCCGGCGCCCAGGCCAGCAGTCCGTCCAGCCCGATACCGCCAAACGGCCCGAGGGGAATGATGCGGTCGAACAGCTTCTTCACGCTCTCGACATGCAGCCAGATACGCTCGATTTCGGCTCGGGTGCGGACGGCCATCGTGGCTCCTCGTGTCGGCTGCAGACAAGCTTAACGCCAAATTGGCGAAGGGCGATCCATATGCGTGCGATTATGAACCGGAGCCGACCGTGACAGGGACCGTCCGATGAGCTCCGCTCGCAACAAATTGGTCGGCGCGCCCTTGTGGCTTGGGCTTCTCGGCGTGGCCGGCGGGACCTTTGGGGCCCTGTTCGCGCCGGTCCATCATCTGTTCGACCTGGTCGCCATGTTCGCGGCCCCGGCCTTCACCAGTGCAGTGGTGGGCGTGGGATTGGCCGCGGCGTTCCGGCGCTGGCGCATGTCCGGGGCCTTCGCGGGGCTTGGCCTGGCGCTGCTGCTGACGCTGAGCCCGCAGTGGTTTCCGAAGGTCGCGCCGCCAGCCAAGGGCGCAACGCCGGTGACGGTCTATTTCGCCAATGTCTGGGCGCTGAACGAGGACAACGCCGCCATCGCCCGCTCGGTCCAGGCGGTGAACGCCGACGTCGTGGCCATGACTGAGGTGGCCGACCAGCACGCCCCGGCCCTGCCCGAGATCCTGAAGGCCTACCCCTACCGCACCACCACCGCCCCGGCCCGCTACTTCCGCGGCGGTCCCCGCACGGTCATCGCCTCGCGCTACCCCATCGCGGTCTCCGACATCAGCCTGCAGGACGGGCTGGCGGTCGGCGAAGTCGTCATCCAGGCGCCCGACGGCCCGTTCCGCCTGCTGGCCGTGCACCTGACCCGGCCCTGGCCGCTGGACGGCCGCGTCCTCGCCCAGCGCGACCAGACCAAACGCCTGGCCCGACGCATCAAGGCTGGCGAGCACGAGCGGGTGCTGATCGTCGGCGACTTCAACGCGACGGCCTCCAGCGCCATCCTGCGCCGGTTTGCGAGGGAAGCCGGGGTGCGGCCGGCGCGCGCGCTCACCGGCACCTGGTTCGATCCCCTGCCCGGCGTGCTGCGCATCGCAATCGACAATGCGTTTGTCGGCCCTGGCCTGACGGTTACGCAGCGTCGCATCGGCCCGGACAACGGGTCGGATCACCGCCCGATCGTGGTGACCGTGGCGCGAACGCGCTGATCGGCCAAGAGAAAACGGCCGGGGCGTCGGCTACGGCTACGCCTACTCAGGGGCGAGCGACTGGCGGAGGAGCGGGTAGTCGGTGTACGGGGTCGAAGCCGTGCCGTTCGACTCCTTCAGCATCGCGAGGCGGCCGGGGGGCGCGGTCACCCGACATTTGCCTCGGCGACACTGGACCGAACAGGCGTCACCGCGAGGGGTGCAGCTTGCCTGGACACAGCCATAGCTGTCGCCGCGGTCGATTCGCCGACCACGGACTTCGGCGCAAAGCCGGGCGATCTCGGTGGACGAGAAAGACCGGCGCAAGTCCACGGATCGGCTCTGGGCCTGGACAGGGACGGAAACGGCCAGCGTGGCCAGGGTGACTAAAAGGGCCATTGAGCGAACGAACATCTGGCTTGCTCCCGAGCGCGCATGCGGAGGTCACATTAGCAACGATGTCAGGAGAAATGTCACGGTTGGGAACGGGGCGGAAGCGCAGGTCCCGGCCTCGCTTCGGAATCCGCTCCAGTGGAGAATCTGGCCCAGATTGCTTCCCGGAATGAAGGATCAGCTTGACTGACTGCCCCACACGCCGGGACCGACCACCCAGGCGCCCGATCTCCCCACCATACAATCGCCACCACCGTGCTTGTTCCGGGGGTCCAGCCGTCGGCCATACGGCGGCGAAACGGCTCCTCGCTGCGATTCCGCGGGCCCACATGATTGCGAACTGAACCCTGGACCGCTGGGAAAAACCCGGGGGTGGCGAACGAGTGGATGCAAACGAAAAACGGCCGGGGCATGAGCCCCGACCGTCTTGAAACTCTTGGATGTGGAGAGGGGCCTACGCCTTGGACGCCTTCTTCTTCGACGGCTTGAAGCTTGTCGTCTCCGTAAGCGGAGCGAGCTCGGCCAACTCATCGACCGGCGTGTCGGCGATGTCGGCGGCCGGGGCGTCGGAGGCGACGGCTTCGGCGGCGGGCGCCTCGGCAGCGGTGAGGTCCTCGGCGTTGTCGGCGCGGGCCTCCTCGATGGCTTCCGCCACTTCCGCGTGGGCGAACTCGACGGCTTCGACCGTGGTCTCGGCGGCGATTTCGACGCTCTCGTGCACGGCCTCGGCCACGGCTTCGATTTCCTCGGCCTTGGCTGCAACTTCGTCCTGCGAGGTTTCGATCAGGTCGCTGACCGCGTCGTCGATGGCCTCGATGTAGGCCTCGGCGGCGGGGGTGGGTTCGGACGCCAGCAGGGCGGACGGGTTAAAGCTCGGCATGGCGCGGGTCCAGGCGGTGGTCCACCACCAGGCGGCGCCCAGGCCGGCCGACGCATAGAAGGCGGCCCACAGGGGGGCGGAGGCCACGCCCACGCCGATGTTCAGCGCGCGCTCCGGCTCGATCGCGGCCACACCTTCGAAGCCTTCGTACTGGAAGCTCACGGCTGTCTCCTTCGCAATTGCGTTATGAAATATGTTGCGATGCAGCATAACAGCGCGCGAGGAGGACGCCAAGCGGTTCAGTCGTCGATCGCCCAAACCTTGGCCTGCCCGCCCGGATCGCCCAGTTCGGCGACCACGAAACGGCAGATGGCGGAAAGGTCGGCCTCGAAGCCCGGGGGCGCATTCAACACCGCCAACGCGCAGCCGTTCATCTTCATCGGGTTGTTCAGCGGTCGCATTCGGGCCTCGGCGATCAGGGCGTTGGGCAGGCGCTCGGCCTCCAGCCGGCGGACAAACCCGTCCAGCGTCTCCAGATCCTTCAGCGGCAGCCAGACCAGGGTCACGGCGTCGGGCCGGGCGGCGTAGACCTCCGCCAGGGTCTCGACGATGCGGACATAGTCGTCGGGCCGCTCGAAAGGCGGGTCGATGAGCACGAAAAGCCTACGCTCCTCGTCGCCGGTCAGCTCGAGCACCGCCTCATAGCCGTCGCCCTTGAGCCCCCGCGCATCCTTACCCGTGCCGCGCAGCACAGCACCCAGCCGGGCGAAGTCATCAGGCCTCAACTCGCAGCCGATGTAGCGGTCACCGCGCCTGAGCGCGTCGCAGACCAGCAGCGGCGAACCGGGATAGCGGCGCACCGTCCCTCCGCCGTTGCGGCTGTCGACGGCCTGCTTCAGCCCATCGAACTCTGCGGGCAGGGTCAGACCGCTCAACCGCGCGATCCCATCCGTGGCCTCCTGCGATCGCGGCTGGTCCTCGTCGCCCAGATCGTAGAGCCCCGCCCCGGCATGGGTATCGACCACCAGCAATGGCGTGGACGCCGCAGTAAGCCGGGCCATCAGCCGCGTCAGGGCCGCGTGCTTGACCAGGTCCGCGAAGTTCCCGGCGTGGAAGGCGTGGCGATAGTTCATGCCCCTTGGTCAGCCGAGACTCGCCTGTGATCAAGCGCAATTTCACGGAGTTGTCAGGGGTGATTTTCGCTTTTCCCGTTTATATTCAGGTTGGTACGTGAAGACGAAGGCGTTTCCTGCGCGTGGACTCCGAAATCGCAGCGATTTCCTCGACCTGGGCTAAAACTTGACGATTCACCCCGGCGCAAGCGATTTCGGGACGTCAAAAATCTCGGGGGAGATCTGCAATGAACGTATCGACCTGGTTTTTCCGCTTCGGCGTTCTGGCCGTACTCGGCGGGATGGGCTTGGGCATGTGGATGGGTGAGCAGGAAAACTTCACCCTGGCGCCGGTCCACGCCCACCTGAATCTGGTGGGCTTCGTCCTGCCCTTCATCTTCGGCCTGTTCTACCGCAGCTTCCCGGCCGTCGCCGGCGGCCTGCTGCCCAGGATTCATCTCGTCCTGTCGATCCTGGGCGTGTTGATGATGATCCCGTCGCTCGCCTTGCTGTTGCTCGGCGACAAGACCTACGCGCCGGTCCTGATTGCCGGCGAGGTCTCCACCGCGCTGGGCATGCTGATCTTCGCCATCCAGGTCTATCGCGGCACCGGCAAGTCGGCCGCTGCCTGATCGCGCCATGGGCTGAAACGCGAAACGCCCCGGAGGAAACTCCGGGGCGTTCTTTCGTTGGCGGTCTTGCGGCCCGGCGTCAGGCCTTGCCTTCCCAGTCAAGGATCACCTTGCCCGACTGGCCCGAGCGCATGGCCTCGAAGCCCTTTTCGAACTGGCTGTAGGGCAGGCGGTGCGTGATCAGCGGCTGCAGGTCGAGGCCGGCTTTCAGCAGGCCCAGCATCTTGCGCCAGGTGTCGAACATCTCGCGACCGTAGACCCCCTTGATGTTGAGCGCCTTGAGGATGATCTGGCCCCAGTCGGTTTCCATCGGCTTCGACGGAATTCCAAGCATGGCCATGCCACCTCCCATGATCAGGGTGTCGACACACTGCTTGAAGGCGAGCGGCGAGCCTGACATCTCCAGCGCCACGTCGAAGCCCACCTGGATGCCCAGCTCCTTCATCACGTCGCGCAGGTCTTCCTTGGCGACGTTGACGGTGCGCACGTCGGTGACCTTGTCGGCCAACGCCAAGCGGTACTCGTTGACGTCGGTCAGAACCACGGTGCGGGCGCCCGACTTGCGGGCCACGGCGGCGGCCATGATGCCGATCGGCCCGGCCCCGGTGACCAGCACATCCTCGCCCACCAGGTCGAACTGGTTGGCCGTGTGCACGGCGTTGCCGAACGGGTCGAGCATGGCCGCGACCTCGTAGGAAACATCGTCCGGCAAAGGAATGACGTTGAAGGCGGGAGCGATCACATATTCGGCGAAGGCCCCCTGGCGGTTGACCCCGATACCGCGAGTGTTGGGGTCGAGATGGAAATGCCCGGCCCGGGCGGCGAAGCTGTCCAGATCGATGACGTGGCCCTCGGCCGAAACCCGCTGGCCCAGGCGCAGGGAGCGGTGCACGTCCGAGCCCAGCTCGACGATCTCGCCCGAGAACTCGTGGCCGGTGATCATCGGCACCGGGACGTTCTTCTGGGACCACTCATCCCAGTTCCAGATGTGGATGTCGGTCCCGCAGATCCCGGTCTTGTGGACCTTGATCAACACATCCTCCGGCCCGATCTCTGGCACGGGCCGCTCCTCGGCCCACAACCCCACCTCTGCCCGCGCCTTCACCAGCGTTTTCATGAGAGCACCCCCACCTCACGCCCCGCCGCCGCAAAAGCGCCCAGGGCAAAATCCAGATCCTTGCGTGTCAGGGCCGCATTCATCTGCGTCCTGATCCGCGCCGCACCCCGTGGCACCACCGGGAAAAAGAACGCCGACACCATCACCCCCCGCTGGTCCAACGCGGCCGCAAAGGCCTGCGCCAGCGGTGCCTCGCCAATCATCACCGGAATGATCGGATGCTCGCCCGGCAACAGCCGAAACCCCGCCCCCTCCAGCCCTGCCCGCCAATAACGGGCATGTTCAACCAACCGCGCCCGCAAATCATCCGCTGCCTCGACAATCTCCAGCGCCGCCA
>JANNVY010000178.1:0-11052 GCA_031408375.1 Pseudomonadota bacterium
CGATCGCATGCCCTGGTACGAGGGCCCGGACCTGATCTCCCAGCTGGAGAGCATTGACGCCGAGTCCTCGCTGGAGGAAAAGCCGTTCCGCTTGCACGTTCAATGGGTCAACCGGCCTGACCAGTCCTTCCGCGGCTATTCCGGCACGGTGGCGTCCGGACGCGTCAGGCCCGGCGACGAGCTGGCAGTGGCCGCCTCGGGCAAGAAGAGCCGGGTCAAGCGCATTGTCACCTTCGACGGCGACCTGCCGTTGGCCGCAGCCGGCGAGGCGGTGACGATCGAGCTGGAGGACGAGATCGACGTCATGCGCGGCGATATCCTGGCCGCCGCCGCCGATCGGCCGGAGGTGATCGACCAGTTCGCCGCCCAGGTGCTGTGGATGGGCGAGCAGCCCCTGCTGCCGGGCCGTCCCTACCTCATGAAAATCGGGACTCGCTACCTGCCGGCCCAGGTCACCGAGCTGAAGCACAAGATCGACGTCGACACGCTGGAGCATCTTGCCGGCAAGACCCTGGCGCTCAACGAAATCGGCGAGTGCAACCTGTCGGTCTCGGCCCCGGTTGCCCTCGACCCCTTCACCGAGAACCCGCACACGGGCGCCTTCATCCTGATCGACCGTTTCACCAACGGGACGGTGGGGGCAGGCGTGGTGCTGCACGGCCTGCGCCGGGCCACCAACATTCACTACCAGGAACTGACGGTCGACCGGCTCGCGCGCGAGCGGCTTTCGGGCCACCGCGCCGGCGTGCTCTGGTTCACCGGCCTGTCGGGCGCCGGCAAGTCGACCATCGCCAACATCGTCGAGCGTGAGCTGCATGCGCGCGGCGTGCGCACCTACCTTCTGGATGGCGACAACGTCCGCCATGGCCTGAACCGCGATCTGGGATTCACCGACGCCGACCGTGTCGAGAACGTGCGGCGCGTGGGCGAGGTCGCCAAGCTGATGGTCGATTCCGGGACCCTGGTCCTGGCGTCCTTCATCTCGCCGTTCCGGGCCGAGCGCCGGATGGTGCGCGAACTGTTCGCAGAGGGCGATTTCCTCGAGGTGTTCGTCGACGTGCCGCTGGAGACCGCCATAGAGCGCGACCCCAAGGGCCTCTACGCCAAGGCGAAACGAGGTGAAATCAAGAATTTCACAGGCCTCGACAGCCCCTATGAGCCGCCCCAGAAGGCCGAGGTCCGCCTCGACACCGGCAAGCTCTCGCCCGAAGAGGCCGCCAAGGCAGTGGTCACTGAACTGGAGCGTCGCGGGCTGATCTGACCGCCGGCAGCGCCTATGGTGCCCACGCCATGACCCTCGATTCCACGCCGCCGCTCACACCCGCTGCTCGCCGCGGCATTGGCCTGATCGCGCCCCTGGCCGGAGCCGCCGGGTTTGCGTTGTTGCTGTTGCTGGCCTGGGCCGATCCAGCGAATGCCGGGCGACCACTGCTCGCCGCCGTCGCGCTGGGCGTCGTCACTGTCATTCTGACCCTGCGGGTCGACCGCCTCCTGCGCGAGGCGCGCATCGCGGATGAGCGGCGTCCGCACCCTGCGACCGCAAGTGTCGGGCCCCCGTCACGCGCGGCTTTCGATGCCTTGCCTGAGCCGCTGATGGTGATCGAAGCCACCGAGCCGGATGACATCGCCGGCCGGCGTGTGATCCTGGCCAATCTCGCCAGCCGCGATCTGTTCCGGATGGAGGCTGAGGGGGCGTTGCTGGTGACCGCCATGCGCGATCCCGACGTCCTTGAGGCGGTGGACGAGGCCCTGTTTGGCGGGGTCGAGCGTGTGACGGCCTTTGCGCTCGCCGGCGCCAGGGACCGCCAGTGGCGCGCCTTCGTCCGACCGCTTCCTGGCGAAGGGTTGGCCCGTCGGGCGCTCCTGCACCTGCGGGACGAAACCGAACTGCACGCCATGGAGCAGATGCGGGTCGACTTTCTGGCCAACGCCAGTCACGAACTCCGCAGTCCTCTGGCGTCGCTGATCGGCTTTATCGAGACGCTCAAAGGCCCCGCGCGCGACGACGCCGCCGCGCGTGACCGCTTCCTCGACATCATGGCCACCCAGGCGGACCGGATGGGGCGGCTTATAAGCGATCTTCTCGCGCTCAGCCGGATCGAGCTCAACGAACACATCCAGCCTATGGGCTCGGCGGACCTGGCCCTTGTTGCAGGGGATGTGATCGATTCGGTGACGCCGGTTCTGTGCGAGCGGGATGTCCGCATCCGCTTGTCAGGCGTGGAGGGGGGCAGGGCGCGTGTGGCGGGTGAGCGCGACCAGATCGTCCAAGTCGTGCAGAATTTGGTGGACAACGCCGTGAAATACTCGCCCCGCGGCGAGGTTGTCGAGATCGAGGTGCTCAGTGAATTCGATCTGGACAGTGCGACGACGGTTCGCACCGGCGATGTCGCCCGTCTGCCGCTGCTGACGCCGGACCGGGCGTTGGCGACGACGTATGCGGCGGTTCGCGTGATTGACCAGGGTCCGGGTATCGCCCGCGAGCACATGCCCCGCCTGTCAGAACGGTTTTTCCGGATCGAAGGTCAGAAGAGCGGAGACCGCCTGGGCACCGGACTGGGCCTGGCTATCGTCAAGCATATCGTCAATCGGCATCGAGGCGGTCTGGTGGTCGAGAGCGGGCCCGGAAAGGGTTCGACCTTCACCGTCTATCTGCCCCTTGCGTCGGGCCTCTCCACAGGCAAGGCCGGCGAGCGTAGCAAAACTGTCATTCAAACGTCGTAAATCGCCCGCGACCGGGGCATAAACCATCCCCGACACGTCACGGGACTTCCATGCTCTGGATCGCCTTCGCTGGCCTTTTTCTGTTCTCGGGCGCGACCTATCTGTTCGCGCGCCGCGGCGCCCATGCGGCTGCGGTCGGTGCGTCCAGGCGCCCCCACTCGCTGCCCGGGCAGCAGGCCGCCTATGTGACGATCTGGGCCCTGATCCCGGCCTTCCTCCTGCTGTTCGCCTTGCTGTCTTTCGGCGGTCGGATTGAAACCGCCCTGCTGTCCGCTGAACTGCCGGCGGCGGTGCAGGCGCTGCAACCCGACCGCCAGGAGCTGTTCATTCAGGACGCCCACGCTGTCGCCGAAGGGCGCGGTACCAGCGCCGCGACCTATGATGGCCCGCTGAAGGCGGCGCTGGACGCCAAGGTAGCCCAGGCGCGAGTGTACGACGCCCTCATTCTCTGGGGTGGAATCGCGCTCGCCGCGGTCATCGCTCTCGCGGGCTCCCTCTTGGCCTGGCGGCGCCTCGGCCCCGACTTTCGTGCCCGAAACCGAGCCGAGGGCTGGGTCAATGTTCTGCTGATCCTCTGTTCCGCGGTGGCGGTCCTGACCACGGTTGGCCTCATCGCCTCCCTCCTCTTCGAAAGCCTGCGGTTCTTCCAGATCATCGCACCGGTCGATTTTCTCACCGGGCTGCACTGGAGCCCCCAGACCGCCCTGCGAGAGGACCAGGCCGGATCGGCAGGGGCCTTCGGCGCGGTGCCCCTGTTTGTCGGGACCCTGCTGATCATGACCATCGCCATGGTCGTGGCCGCGCCCATTGGACTGTACTCAGCGATCTACCTTTCTGAGTACGCCGGGCCTGGCATGCGGGCCTGGGCCAAGCCGCTGCTTGAGATCCTCGCCGGCGTGCCGACCGTGGTGTTCGGGGTATTCGCGGCCCTGACCGTGGGCCCCGCCTTCGCATGGTTCTTCAACATGATCGGCGGGATGCTGGTTGGCGGTCCCCTGGATGGGATCGGCCAGTATCTGAGCCAGGTGCAGTCCAACATGGCGCTGGCGGCTGGGGTCGTGATGGGGATCATGCTGATCCCGTTCATTTCTTCCTTGTCCGATGACATCCTCAATGCGGTGCCCCAGGCGCTGCGCGATGGCTCCTACGCCATGGGCGCGACCAAGTCCGAGACGGTGCGGAAGGTGGTCCTGCCCGCCGCGCTGCCAGGGGTCGCCGGAGCCTTCATCCTGGCTATCTCCCGGGCCATTGGCGAGACCATGATCGTTCTGTTGGCGCTGGGATCCGGCGGCGGCACCAACCTGACTTTCAACCCGCTGGACGCGGTTTCGACAGTGACCGTCCAGATCGTCAGCCTGCTCACCGGCGATCTCGAATTCGACCGCCCCACAACCATGGCCGCCTTCGGCCTGGGCTTGACCCTGTTCGTGGTCACCCTGGCGCTCAACATCGTCGCCCTGCGCATCGTGAAAGCTTATCGGGAACAGTATGACTGACGCGGCCCTCACCCCCGCGCCCGCGCCCGCGCTCTCGGCGGTTCGCGCCGCAGCCGAGAAGCGGCTGAAGAAGCGCCATGCCGCCGAAGCGCGTTTCCGCGCCTATGGGCTCACCGCCATCGCCCTGGCCATCGGTTTCCTCGCGTTCCTGCTCGTCAACCTGACCATGCAAGGCATCGGGGCGTTTACGACCAACACCTTCACCATGCCTATCTTTGTCGACCCTGCCCGCATCGATGCGCGAGACCTGCAGGGCGCCAACTACGACATGCTCGTCGCTGATCAGTTGCTGGCCCGCTTGGGCGTCGAAAACGACGAGCTGGGCGAAAACAGCCTCAAGGCCAAGGATCTGATGTCGCCGGACCTGGGCTACCAGGTCCTGGACCGGCTGAAGGCGGACCCCTCGTTGATCGGCCGGACCATCACGGTCAGCGCCCCAGTCGCCGGCAACGCCGACCTCTACTACAAGGGCGAACTGGGCCGCGAGATCGCCGAGGAAAACCGCAAGCTGGACAACCAGCAGCTGGACTGGCTGGACACGCTGAAAGCCGCCGGCCTGGTCACCTCCGGCTTCAACACCCGCCTGTTCACCCATGCGGATTCGACCCAGCCTGAGTTGGCGGGCCTCTTGGGCGCCATTGTCGGCTCGGCTCTGATGCTTCTGGTGACGGCGCTCGTGGCCGTGCCGACCGGGGTGTTGGCTGCAGTCTACCTGGAGGAGTTCGCTCCGAAGAACCGACTGACGGGCTTCATCGAGGTCAATATCAACAACCTCGCCGCGGTGCCGTCGATCGTCTACGGCATGCTGGGACTGGCTGTATTCATCAATTGGCTGCAGTTTCCCCGATCCGCTCCCATCACCGGTGGCGTGGTTCTGGCGCTTTTGGTCTTGCCCACCATCATCATTGCCACCCGCTCGGCGCTGAAATCGGTGCCGCCTTCGATCCGCGAAGGGGCCTTGGCGGTCGGCGCCTCGCCGACCCAGGCGGTGTTCCACCACGTGCTTCCCCAGTCCATGCCGGGCATCATGACGGGCGTTATTCTGGCGCTTGCCCACGCCCTGGGCGAGACGGCGCCGCTGCTGATGATCGGGATGGTCTCCTTTGTGCCCAGCGTGCCCGAGGGCCTGACCTCGGCCGCCACGGTGCTGCCGGTGCAAATCTTTATCTGGGAGAACGCTTCCGAGCGTGCGTTCCACGAACGGACCGCCGCAGCGATCCTGGTTCTCCTTGTTTTCATGATCATCATGAACGCCATCGCCATCGTGCTGCGCCGGCGCTTCGAGCGGCGGTGGTAGGCATGACCAGACGAATTCTCCGACAGGGCTCCGACATGGAAACCACCATCGCTCCTCCCACGCCGGTGGCGGCCCCGTCAGCTCCGGTTGGCGCGACCAAGATTCAGGCGCGCGACGTCAATGTATTCTATGATGCCAAGCAGGCTCTGTTTGGGGTGAACCTGGACATGGCCGACCGGGCGGTGACCTCGCTGATCGGCCCGTCGGGCTGCGGCAAGTCGACCTTCCTGCGCTGCCTGAACCGGATGAACGACACGATCCCGTCTGCGCGGGTCGAGGGCGAGATTCTGATCGACGGCGAGAACGTCAACGACAGGCGTATCGATCCGGTGCTGCTGCGCGCCCGCGTCGGCATGGTGTTTCAGAAGCCCAATCCGTTTCCGAAGACGATCTTCGAAAACGTCGCCTACGGCGCGCGGATCCACGGCCTGGCCAATTCGAAGTCCGAGCTCGAGGATCTGGTCGAGCGCGCGCTCAAGCGCGCCGGCCTTTGGGGCGAGGTGGCCGACCGCCTCCACCAATCGGGCACCAGCCTCTCCGGCGGCCAGCAGCAACGTCTGGTCATCGCCCGCGCCATCGCCATCGAGCCGGAAGTGATCCTGATGGACGAGCCCTGTTCGGCGCTGGATCCCATCGCCACGGCGCGCATCGAGGATCTGATCGACGAGCTGCGCGAGCAGTTCTGCATCGTCATCGTCACCCACTCCATGGCCCAGGCCGCTCGGGTCTCCCAGCGCACCGCCTTCTTCCACATGGGCAAGCTGGTCGAAGACGGCCCGACCGAAGAGATCTTCACCAACCCGCGCGACTCGCGCACTCACGACTACATCACCGGCCGGTTCGGCTAGGGAAGACCGTTATGGCCCATCAACACATCGTTTCATCTTTTGGCGAAGAGCTCGATCAGCTGCGCGCCGAGGTCGTCCAACTCGGCGGCATGGCTGAATCCCAGCTCACGGACGCCATCAACGCCGTCGCCCGACACGACGCCGCGCTCGCCAAGCAGGTTGTCGAGGGTGACGCCCGGCTCGACGCGATGCAGATCGAGATCGAGCGCAAGGCGTTGCGCCTGATCGCGCTTCGCCAGCCCATGGCGGCCGACCTTCGCCGCACGGTCGCCGCCCTCAAGATATCGATGTCGCTCGAACGCGTCGGCGACATGGCCAAGGGCATCTGCAAGCGCGCAAACATGCTCGACGAGAGCGAATCGATGGCATCGCTGAATCGGTCTTTTGAGCGCATGGGCAAGCTTGTCATCGGACGTCTGAAGGACGTTCTGGACTCATATGCGCGGGCTGAGGTCGATGGCCTGCTCACGGTTTGGTCGCACGATGACGAAGTCGACCAGCACTACGACAGCCTGTTTCGCGAACTGCTCACCTACATGATGGCGGATCCCCGCACGATCAGCGCGTCGGCGCACCTGCTGTTCATGGCCAAGAACCTTGAGCGAGTGGGCGACCATGCCACCAACATCGCCGAAATGGCCCATTACGAGATCGTTGGCACCGAGATCGAAGGAGCACGGCCCCGGGGAGCCGCGAACTGATGGCGTTGCCCCACATCCTGGTCGTCGAGGACGAGGACGCGCTTGCGACCCTGCTCCACTACAATCTTGAGAAGGAAGGTTATCGCGTGGGCCTGGCCGGCGACGGCGAAGAGGCCCTCATCCAGATCGATGAACAGGCCCCGGATCTGGTGGTGCTGGACTGGATGCTGCCCAAGGTGTCCGGCATCGAGGTCTGCCGCCGCCTGCGCGCCGCCCAGGCGACCCGCAACCTCCCGATCATCATGCTGACCGCCCGGGGCGAAGAGGCTGACCGGGTGCGGGGGCTGGATACCGGTGCGGACGACTACATCACCAAGCCGTTCGCCATGAGCGAGCTGACCGCCCGCGTGCGCGCTGTCCTGCGCCGCATCCGCCCGGGCCTGGCTGAAGACCAGGTCCACCGCGGCGACCTGATCATGGACCGGGTGGCTCATCGCGTGTCGCGCGCCGGCCGCGACATCCATCTGGGCCCGACGGAGTACCGGCTGCTTGACCATCTGATGCAGCACCCGGGCCGGGTGTTCAGCCGCGAACAGCTTCTGGACGCGGTCTGGGGCTCGGACGTCTATGTCGAGGTGCGTACGGTCGATGTGCACATCGGCCGCCTGCGCAAGGCGATTACGGCGTCCGATGAATCCGATCTGATCCGGACTGTGCGGTCTGCCGGCTACGCGCTCGACCTGACCTAGACTCCCTCAGGCTCGATTTCGTAGGTCCGCGAACAGTACTCGCAGGTCACCCGGATCATGCCGTCGTCCTCTACCATGTCGCCTCGCTCGGCCAGCGGGAAGGACCGCAGCATGCCCAGCACCCCTTCGGCCGAGCACCGGCAGGCGGCGCGCAGCGGCTTGGCGTCGAACATCCGAACGCCGTCCTCGTGGAACAGCCGATAGAGAAGACGGTCGGTGGTCAGGTCCGGATCAGTCAATTCCTCCTCGCCCAGGGTCTCGAACAGGATCTTGGTGCGGTTCCAGGCCTCTTCAGTGTCGCCCCGCGCCATGTCGCCCGCCACCAGCTGGATCATCGCGCCGCCGGCCCGCCACAGGCCGTCCTGCTCGCCGACGGCCAGGCGCACGCGGGTTGGCAGCTGCTCGGACTGGGCGAAGTAGTGCTCGGCGCAGAGCGCCAGGCTCTCGCCCTCGATGGGGGTGACGCCCTGGTGGCGCTCCATGTCGGGCCCCTGATCCACGGTCATGACGAAGACACCGTTTCCCAGAAGCGAGTGGGCGCCGGGCCGCGCGAAACCCTGGTTTACGTCCTCGACCCGTGCCGGATCGAAGCGGCAGTATCCACGCAGGCTGCCGGAGGTGTCGTAGTCGGCCACGACGTAGGCGACCGGGCCGTCGCCCTGGGCCTGGACGATCAGGCGGCCGTCGAACTTAAGCGCCGCGCCCACCAGGGCGGCTAGGGCGCAGGCCTCGCCGAGCAGGTTGGCCACCGGCTCAGGATAGTCGTGGCGGCGCAGAATGGCGTCCACCGACTCGCCCAGGCGCACGACGCGGCCACGCACCGGCCAGCTTTCGATCTGGAAGCCGGCGACCAGGTCGTCGGCGGGAATGGAAATCTCTGTCACGGCGTAATCCTGCGAGCGGCCTTCCGCCGCCCCCCTGGGTGAAAGATGAACTGAATCGGATCGCGTCAGATAGGCGCCGTGAGGGCCCAATTTAAGGCCTGGCGGCCTGGGGAGGCGGTTGGTTCGGCCTGCGGCGATTCCGGGCTTTGCTGCGACTGCGAAGAGTGGTCACTTAGGCTCATGGGCGCACCGGTCTTCATCGTCGATTTCGATTCCACCTTCACCCGCGTGGAGGCGCTCGATCTGCTGGGCGAGCTGACCCTGGCGGACCGGCCGGATCGTGACGCCGTTCTCGCCGAGGTGCGGGCAATCACCGATCAGGCCATGTCGGGCGAAATCGGTTTCGGCGACGCGCTGGCCCGCCGTATCGCCATACTGAAGCCCCGCCGCGAGCATTTCGCGCCCCTGGTCGAACGGCTGAAGGGCGAGGTTTCGGCCTCCATCCGCCGCAACCGTGACTTCTTCGAGAGGAATTCCGAGCGCATCTACCTCGTGACCGGCGGCTTCCACGACTACGTCGACGATATCGCCGCGGATTTCGGCCTCAAGCCAGAGCATGTGCTGGCCAATTCCCTGATCTGGGCTCCGGACGGCTCGGTCGCCGGGATCGACACGAACAATCCCCTTTCGAAGGACGGCGGAAAGATCGACAGCGTCCGGTCCCTCGGCCTGAAGGGCCGGATCGTGGTTGTCGGCGACGGCTGGACCGACTTCGAGATCCGCCAGGCGGGCGCGGCCCACAGTTTTCACGCCTTTACCGAGAACGTCTCGCGCGCCCGCGTCATCGACGCCGCCGACCACATCTCGGCGTCCTGGGACGAGGTGCTCCACGCCGAGGGACTGGCGGGACGCTGGTCCTATCCGCGAAGCCGGATCAAGGTTCTGCTGCTGGAAAATGTCCATCCGGCCGCAGCCGACCGATTCCGCGACGAAGGGTATGACGTGAAGATCGAAAAGGGCGCGCTCGATGAAGCGGCCCTGGCCGAGCGCCTGAGGGGCGTGCACATCCTCGGCATCCGCTCCAAGACCCAGCTGGGCCCGGTGGCCCTTCAGGGCGCCGACAAGCTGCTGGCGGCCGGCGCATTTTGCATCGGCGTGAACCAGATCGATCTGGCCGCCTGCGCGGACCGCGGCGTCGCCGTGTTCAACGCACCCTATTCCAACACCCGGTCGGTCGTAGAACTCGCCATCGGCGAGATCATCGCCCTGATGCGCGGCCTGTTCGACCGCTCTTCCGACGCCCATGCGGGGCGTTGGGCCAAGACCGCCGACGGCGCGCGTGAGATCCGCGGCAAGACGCTGGGCATCATTGGCTATGGGGCGATCGGCTCCCAGCTATCGGTGCTCGCCGAGGCCCTGGGCATGACCGTGATCTACTACGACATCGGCGAGAAGCTGGCCTACGGCGCCGCTCGGCGTGCGAGGACGCTGACCGAATTGCTCGGCGCGGCCGACATCGTCTCCCTGCACGTCGACGGTCGTCCGGAGAACCACCACCTCATCGGACGCATGGAGCTGGCGCGCATGAAGCCCGGGGCCCTGCTGCTGAACCTGAGCCGCGGTCATGTGGTCGATATCTCAGCCCTTGCCGAGGCCCTGCGTGAGGGACGCCTGGCGGGGGCCGGCGTGGACGTGTTTCCGGAAGAGCCGGCCGCCAACGGCGAGCCCTTCGAAACGCCGCTCCGCGGCCTGCGCAACGTCATCCTCAGCCCCCATGTCGGCGGCTCGACCGAAGAAGCCCAGGCCGCCATCGCCGACTTCGCCGCCGACCGGTTGCTTGGCTATTTGCATCGGGGCGACACGACCTTTTCCGTCAATCTCCCCAACGTCCAGCTGACGGATGTGACCGGTGGGCACCGACTTCTGCACATCCACCGCAACCGGCCGGGCGTCCTGGCCGCCATCAACCGGGTGCTGGCCGAACACGGGCTGAACATCCTGGCCCAGCACCTGAAGACCGACGAGCGGACCGGCTACGTCATCACCGATGTCGACCAGGACTATCCGCGGGAGGTCACCGCTGCGCTCCGGGCCCTGCCGGAGACGGTGAAATTCCGGCTGTTGCACTAGGCTTCCCTTGGGGAAACCGTTGGATTTCAGCAACGGTCGCCGCAATTGCTTCAGGTTGCGCTAGTCGGCCGATCCGCGATCAGTCACAATCTCGTCACACCGCGCCGTTGAACGCGGATCAGGGAAGAGACGCCATGAAATTGATGACCACGGCCTGTGCGGCTGCCCTCAGCCTGGGACTCCTCGGCGCCTCCGGCGCTGCCCAGGCGCAATCCTATGACGACATAATCGTCTTCGGCGACAGCCTGTCGGACAACGGCAATCTGGTGATCTTCGCCGCCCAGCCGCCCCCCCCGTACTTCGGTGGCCGTTTCTCGAACGGCATCGTCTGGGTCGAGCAGCT
>JANNVY010000179.1:0-1582 GCA_031408375.1 Pseudomonadota bacterium
GGCCTGGACGCCGTAGCCGCCGCACAGGCTGCCGTGGAAATCGAGGTCCAGGCGGGTCACGCCGCCTCGACGGCTCAGTTTGAACAGGCGCATCCCCACGCTCATCACCCGGCGATAGCTGTCGCCCGGTCCGGAAACCCACAGTTCGTTGCGGCAGCCGCCGGTGCCGCACCACAGCGAGGCGTTCGGCGCGTGCTCGTAATCGACGCGCCAGTCCGGCTTGCCGTCGCCGTTGATGTCGACCTTGCTGAACATCCTCGGCGGCGGCGTGGTCAGGTTGGCGGGCGGGGTCTGGCCGTCCTCGACCAGCACGACCGACTCCCGCGCCAGGTTCGCCTGGACGCTGTCAGAGACCTGGCGCGGCGGCGTGGCCGCGGCGCTCGTGGTGCAGGCGACAAGGGCAAGGCCGAGGGCCCAGATGGGGGCCCGGATGGCGGCCAAAAGGGGCAGGGCGAACAGACGCATGGGAGACTCCACCGACGGGTGAGCATTCACCCGCCGCACGCTTCCCTGCAAGAGCTCATCGGCGCCCGGCGATGGCCCCGTTTCAGCCGGAGCTTCAGGGCTTCAGTCGGCCAGGCGTTCCACCGCGCCCAGCATCCGGATCAGGGCCGCTTCGTTCTCGGCGCCCAGCTTGGCGCGCACCCTGGCCTGGCTGGCCTCCCACAGGGGCACGCCGGAAGCGACCGCCTTGCGCCCGGCGGCTGTGACCTCGACCCGGTCGGCCCGCTGGCCCTTGTCGGGCGACAGCGTCATCAGGCCCTCGCGGACCAGCGGCTGCAGGGTGCGCCACAGCGCGCTGCGTTCGTGGCCCGTCGCCTCGGCCAGCTGGTTCAGCGTCGGTCGCCCGATGCGGACGGCATTTCGCAGGATCGAGAACTGGGTCACGGTCAGGCCGGTGGACGCCAAGGCCTCGTCATAGATCCGGGTCAGGGCGCGGGACGCCTTGCGCACGCGAAAGCAGACGCAAGGGGTCGTGAGCTGGAGGGTTTCTGCGGGTTGCATATGCAACGAATATCGCCACGGCAAAGCTTCGTCAAATCCCGGCCCGGGCCCCGCTTGCCGCTCCCGGCGGTTTCCCCTAACCCTCCGCGCCGAAGCGCGAGAGGATTCCGGCCATGAGCCTAGCCTTCCTTTTCCCCGGCCAGGGCAGCCAGGCCATCGGCATGGGCGGCGAGCTGGCGGAAGCCTTCGCCCCTGCCCGCGAGGTCTTCCAGGAGGTTGACGACGCGCTCGGCCAAAAGCTGTTCAAGCTGATGCAGGAGGGCCCCGAGACCGATCTGACGCTCACCGAAAACGCCCAGCCCGCCCTGATGGCGGTGTCGCTGGCGGTGGTGCGCACCCTGAAGGCCGAGTTCGGCATCGACATCACCAAGGCCAACTTCGTGGCCGGCCACTCGCTCGGCGAATACTCCGCGCTGGCGGCCTCTGAGGCGATCACGCTCGCCGACACCGCGCGTCTGCTGAAGCTGCGCGGCCAGGCCATGCAGCGCGCCGTGCCGGTGGGCCGCGGGGCCATGGCTTCCTTGATCGGCCCGAAGACCGACCTGGCTCTGGCGGAGGCCGCCGCCGCCGCGGGCTC
>JANNVY010000180.1:0-4134 GCA_031408375.1 Pseudomonadota bacterium
AGCCGTCCAGCGCCGCGGGGCGAGGCTGGGTCGAGGACAGCGCGATCATCTCACGCACGCCAAGGTCCAGCAGGATCTGGGCGCCCACGCCGTAGTCGCGCAGGCCCTTTGCTTGCGCGGCGGACTTGTCGATGCCGCCGAAATGGTCCGACAGCCAGGACGGGTTGGCGTCGCGCAAGAACACCGTCACCCCCGCTCCAGGGTATTCGGAAATCGCCTTCAGCGCCTGGGGCACATAGTTGCGGCGCTCGCCGGTCTCGCCCAGCAGGTCGGCGCCGAGATCGACCTGGTGCATGCGTACGAGGGTCGGCTTGTCGGCCTCCGGCTTGCCCTTCAGCAGGACGGCGTGTTCGGTGCCGTCAATGGTGGAGCGATAGATCATCAGGCGGAACGGGCCGCCGTGAACGCTTTCAAACGGTTGGTCCAGCACGCGCTCGACCTGGCGCTCGTTACGACGGCGGTAGGCGATCAGGTCGGCGATGGTCCCGACCTTCAGGCCATGCAGCTGGGCGAAGGAGACCAGCTCCGGCAGGCGCGCCATGGTGCCGTCGTCGTTCATGATCTCGCAGATCACGCCTGCCGGGCTCAGGCCGGCCAGGCGCGAGATATCGACTGCCGCCTCGGTGTGGCCGGCGCGAACCAGCACCCCTCCCTCGCGAGCAACCAGCGGAAAGACATGGCCCGGGGAGACGATGTCGTCGGCGTTCTTGGTCGGATCGACGGCCACGGAGATGGTGCGGGCCCGGTCGTGGGCCGAAATGCCAGTGGTCACGCCCTCGCGGGCCTCGATCGAGATGGTGAAGGCGGTGCCCATGCCGGCCCGGTTCTCTGCCGCCATGGGCGAGAGGCGAAGCTGGGTCGCGCGTTCACGAGTGATCGCCAGGCAGATCAGCCCGCGCGCGTGCTTGGCCATGAAATTGATCTGGTCGGGCGTGGCCATCTGGGCCGGGATGATGACGTCGCCCTCGTTCTCGCGGTCTTCTGCGTCCACGAGGATGTAGGGCCGCCCGTTGCGGGCGTCCTCGATGATCTCCTCGATGGCCGAGATCGGGCTGTCGTTCAGGTTGGCGTGGGTCTTCATTGGGGTCTTCAGCGGCATTGGGGCTTCCTAGGCGGTTTCCCGCCAGCGCGCGAGGTAGCGCGCCAACATATCGATTTCCAGGTTCACGCGCGAACCGGGCCCCAGCGCGCCCAGGGTCGTGACCTCAAGCGTGTGGGGGATCAGGTTCACCGCGAAGACATCGTCGGCGACGCCGTTCACCGTCAGGGACACGCCCTCGATGGTGATGGAGCCCTTCTCGGCGATGAACCGATGCAGGGGCCGGGGCGCTCGCACCGCCAGACGGTATGAGCCGCCGACGGGTTCGAAGGCGACAACCTCCCCTACCCCGTCGACGTGGCCCGAAACGATGTGGCCGCCCAGTTCATCACCCAGGCGCGCGGCGCGTTCGAGGTTGATGCGCGTTCCGGCCTGCCAGTCACCGAGCGTCGTGCGGTTCAGGCTCTCCTGCGAGACTTCGACGGCGAACCAGCCAGGGCCCATTTCGACGACGGTCAGACAGCAGCCAGCGTGGCTGATCGATGCGCCCAGGTCGATGGTAGCGGTGTCGTAGCTGGTCTCGACCTCGAAGCGGCGCGCGCGGTCCGAGTCGCTGACGGCGCGTACGCTGCCGATGTCAGTGATGATCCCGGTAAACATCAGACCCTCTCATATCGCTCCCACAGGTCGGGTCCCAGCTCGTGAACCGCAACCCGGGTGAACCGCGGCGCGGCGGCGAGCACATCCAGCCCCATGCCCGCGATCCCTGGCCGGCCGTCGCCGCCCAGGATGATCGGGGCGCGGAACCACTCGATGGCGTCCACCAGATCGGCCTGCAGGAAGGATGCGGCGACCTGGCCGCCGCCTTCGACCATCAGGCGCAGGTGATCGATGAGGAACGGGTCCTCGGCGCGCATCTCCTCGTGCAGGATCTCGAGGTCCTCCATCACCGACAGGATATCCACGCGGCCGTCGAGGTCGGGCACGACGATTTGCTCCACCTCGGCGGCCAGCATCGTGCCGCTGGGCTCGATGCTGTAGACCAGCACCGGCAATTCGGGGTCCGCCAGACGCGAGCGCAACGGCATGCGGCCGTAGCTGTCGAGCACGATACGGATCGGCTGGGGGCCGTCGTAGTCCGGCAGGCGGATCGACAGTTGGGGATCGTCGGCGATCACCGTCTCGACACCGACCAGGATAGCGTCGTGCTCGGCGCGCAGGTGGTGAACCTGTTCGCGGGCAGCCTCGCCGGTGATCCACTTGCTCTCGCCTGAGCCGGTGGCGATGCGGCCGTCCAGGGATGTGGCGAGTTTCAGCGTAACGCGAGGCCGGCTACTGGGCCGCGTCACCCCTTGTCGTCCTCGCTCAGGCCTTCCGAGGCGAGGAAGCTGGCGAAGTCGCGGGTCTCGCGGAAGTCGCGGTAGACCGAGGCGTAGCGGACGTAGCCGACCTCATCGACGTTTTTCAGCGCCTTCATGACCATCTCGCCGATAACGCTGGACGGGATTTCGGTCTCGCCGAGGCTTTCCAGCTGGCGGACGATGCCGGAGATCATCTGGTCGATGCGGTCGGCCTCAACCGGACGTTTGCGCAGGGCGATGGAGACCGAGCGCTCCAGCTTCTCGCGGGCGAAGGGCAGTCGGCGGCCGGAGCGTTTGAGCACCATCAGCTCGCGAAGCTGAACGCGCTCAAACGTCGTGAAACGCCCACCGCATTGGGGGCAGGACCGGCGACGCCGGATGGCCGCACCGTCTTCCGACGGGCGGGAGTCCTTCACCTGGGTGTCCAGGTTTCCGCAGAACGGGCAACGCAAGGGATGGCGCCTCTAATGGCCTAGGTCAGCCATATATAGGGAACCGACCCGTCAAGTCTGCAACCTCTTGCCGAACTCGGGCCTTCACCCCCTCGTCGGGCACGCCGTCGTCGGTCAGGCCGTCGACCACGTCGGCGATCAGGTGGCCGATCTTCTGGAACTCGGCGGCGCCGAAGCCGCGGGTCGTCCCGGCCGGGGACCCGAGGCGGACGCCCGAGGTGATGGTGAAGGGCTTGTCGTCGAACGGCACGCCGTTCTTGTTGCAGGTGATGTTGGCGTCCTCCAGCGCGGCCTCGGTGGCCTTGCCGGTAGCATTCTTGGGCCGCAGGTCGACCAGCATCAGATGGCTGTCGGTGCCGCCCGAGACGATGGCCAGGCCCCGCTCGACGAGAACAGCGGCCAGCGCGCGGGCATTTTCGACGGTCTGGCGGGCGTAGAGCTTGAACTCCGGCTTCAGCGCCTCGCCGAAGGCCACGGCCTTGGCGGCGATGACGTGCTCCAGCGGCCCGCCCTGCAGGCCGGGGAAGACGGCGGAGTTGATCTTCTTGCCCAGGCCCTCGTCGTTCGACAGCACCAAGCCTCCGCGCGGGCCGCGCAGGGTCTTGTGGGTGGTGGTGGTGACCACGTGGGCGTGGGGCAGCGGGTCGGGATAGACGCCGCCGGCCACGAGACCCGCGTAGTGGGCCATGTCGACCATGAACCAGGCGCCGATGGAATCCGCGATCTCACGGAAGCGCTTGAAGTCGATGTGGCGGCTGTAGGCCGAGGCGCCGGCCAAGATCAGCTTGGGCTTCTCACGCTCGGCCATTTCGGCGAGGTGGTCGTAGTCGATCAGATGGTCGTCCTGGCGCACCGTGTAGGTCACTGGCCGGAACCACTTGCCGGACTGGTTGGCGGGCGAGCCGTGGGTCAGGTGCCCGCCCGCCGCTAGGTCCATCCCCAGGAAGGTGTCGCCGGGCTGCAGCAGCGCCAGGAACACGGCCTGGTTGGCCTGGGCGCCGGAGTGCGGCTGGACGTTGGCGAAACTGCATCCGAACAGCTGCTTGGCCCGGTCGCGCGCAAGATCCTCGGTGACGTCGACGTACTCACAGCCGCCGTAGTAGCGCCGCCCGGGATAGCCCTCGGCGTATTTATTGGTCAGGACCGATCCTTGCGCCTCCAGCACTGCCCTGGAGACGATGTTCTCGGACGCGATCAGCTCGATCTGGGTCTGCTGACGGTGCAACTCCCCCTGGATACCCTTGAAAATCTCCGGATCGGCGTCGGCCAGCGTCTTCGAGAA
>JANNVY010000181.1:0-1867 GCA_031408375.1 Pseudomonadota bacterium
GAAGGCCAAGGGCATGACCCAGGGGTCGGTGGGTGAGCGGCTGAAGGCGCTGGGGGAGGACCCCCAGTACCTGTGGCCCAATACCGACGCGGGCAAGATCGAGTTGATCAAGTCGCTGAACGAGCAGGTCGCCGACATCAATACGCGACTGACGCGGGTGTTCACCCGTGTGCCGACCACGCCCCTGGAAATCCGCCGGGTGCCACCGTCGATCGAGGTGGGCGCGCCGGGCGGCTACTACCAGCGCGGTTCGCTGGATGGCTCTCGGCCGGGCGCCTACTACATCAACCTCAAGGACACGGCTGACTGGGCCAAGTGGAGCCTGCCGACGCTCAGCTACCACGAAGGCTCGCCGGGCCACCACTTCCAGGGCTCGATCCTGCAGGAGGCAGGGTCCCTGCCGCTCTACCGCCGCTCGGGTGGGGGCTTCTCGGCCTACTCCGAGGGCTGGGCGCTCTATGCCGAGCAGGTCGCCGCGGATCTGGGGGTCTATGACGCCTACGAGATCGGCAAGGTGGGCTATCTGCAGTCCTACCTCTTCCGCGCTACCCGCCTGGTCGTGGACACCGGCCTGCACCACAAGCGCTGGACTCGCGAGCAGGCGATCAAGTTCATGATGGACAACGCCGCCGAGCCGGCCGGTTCGGCCGAGCGCGAGATCGACCGCTACTGCGTCAACCCCGGCCAGGCCTGCAGCTACAAGATGGGCCAGACGGTAATCGTCGCCCTGCGTGCCGAAGCGGAGCGCAAGCTGGGGGCGAAGTTCGATATCAAGGCGTTCCACGACACCCTGCTGCTGTCCGGCGCCGTGCCGCTGGAGGTGCTCAAGCGGATGGTCCGCGACTGGATCGCCGCCCAGGCCTGAGTTTCGCGCCGGATTTCCTTTCCCGGTCGCAGGTTGGCCTCAACCTGCGACCGTTTCTGTCGCATCCAGAAAAAGAACATATTGCGAACGTGAACAAAGCATGATCATTTGTCCGCGTCGGTCGGGACGGGCCCTTTACGGGAAACCACTTCCGGCTTCGGAATCGTGCGATAGGGAGGCACAAAATGGCGTCGGCATTGAAGCTCGTGGAAAAAGTGGACTCGGACAAATCCAAGGCTCTGGAGGCGGCGCTCGCCCAGATCGACCGCGCCTTCGGCAAGGGCTCGGTGATGAAGCTCGGCGTCGGCGGCAAGGTCGTCGAGATCGAGAGCGTCTCGACCGGTTCGCTGGGCCTGGACATGGCGCTCGGCATCGGCGGCCTGCCGCGTGGCCGCGTCGTTGAAATCTATGGCCCGGAGAGCTCGGGCAAGACGACCCTGGCGCTGCACACGGTGGCCGAGGTCCAGAAGGCCGGCGGGACCGCCGCCTTCATCGACGCCGAACACGCGCTGGACCCGACCTACGCCGGCAAGCTGGGCGTGAACCTGGATGACCTGCTGGTCTCCCAGCCCGACACCGGCGAGCAGGCGCTCGAAATCACCGACACCCTGGTGCGCTCCAACGCCATCGACGTGATCGTCATCGACTCCGTCGCGGCCCTCACCCCGCGCGCCGAAATCGAAGGCGAGATGGGCGACAGCCTGCCGGGCCTGCAGGCCCGTCTGATGAGCCAGGCGCTGCGCAAGCTGACCGGCTCGATCTCCAAGTCCAAGTGCCTGGTCATCTTCATCAACCAGATCCGTCACAAGATCGGCGTCATGTACGGCTCGCCGGAAACCACGACGGGCGGCAATGCGCTGAAGTTCTACGCCTCGGTGCGCCTGGACATCCGCCGCACCGGTTCGATCAAGCTGCGCGACGAGATCGTGGGCAACAACGTCCGGGTCAAGGTGGACAAGAACAAGGTCGCCGCGCCGTTCCGCGAGGTCGAGTTCGACATCA
>JANNVY010000182.1:0-3071 GCA_031408375.1 Pseudomonadota bacterium
CGCCGACTACAAGGGCAAGGTCGGCTTCGCCCACGTCCCGGCGCTGGAGCTCGACGACGGGCGGGTGATCTCCGAATCAGTGGCCATCTGCCGCTATCTCGAAAGCCTGTATCCCGAGCCCAACCTGTTCGGGCGTGATCCCGCCGAGGTCGCCGAGATCGAGATGTGGACGCGCAGGGTCGAGCTCTATCTAGCCAACCCCATGATGCTGCACACCCGCCACACCCATCCCGCGCTGGCGGCGTTGGAGACCCCGAACCCGGCGGTGGGCGCCTACATGAAGGTGCAGGGCGAACGGTTCCTGAAGACCCTGGACCGGCATCTGGAGGGGCGCGACTTCATCATCGCGGACCGCGTCACCATGGCCGACATCGTCGCCGCCATCGGCCTGGACTTCCCGCGCATCATCCAGTGGACGCCGGACGAGGCGCTGGGCAACGTCACGCGCTGGTATCAGGGCATGAAATCACGCCCGGCTGCGAAGGCGGGCAAGGCCTAGGCCGACGGCTTCATGCGCTTGATGATGCCCGAGAATGTCAGCAGGGTCCGGCCCTGGTCGGTGATCTGGCCGCGAACGAAGATCAGGCTGCCGCCCGCCCGCACCACCTCGCCGGTCGCCTCGATCAGGTCGCCGACATAGCCGCCGTCGATGAAGGTCGTGTCCAGCTGGACGGTGACGCCTCTGGAGCCCTCCATCTCCTGATACGCGATCTGAAAGAGCGCGATGTCGGCGAAGGTCATCAGGCAGCCACCGTGCATGCGCCCGCCCATGTTCATGTGCTTTTGCTGGGCGCGAAACGCGCCGCAGGTGGCGCCGTTCTCATCCTGGCGGAAGTAGAAAGGCCCGATAAGAGCGTCGAAGGTGTCGGTGGTGTCGAATCGGCGCCAGCCTGCGAACTCGCCATCGGTCTCAATCAGATAACCCGGCATAGGGCCTCGCCATTCCTGCTGCGGTGCAACATATAGCGGTCATGACCCGAAACGTAGAAGAGGTGATCTTCGAATTGCTGGCCGCGCTTCCCGTCGGGAAATCCGTCAGCCCCGAAGAGGTTGCGCGGACCGCCGACGCCGAAGCGTGGCGCCGCATCCTGCCGCAGGTGAGATCGACTGCCATTGGCCTGGCTCGCCAGGAGCGACTCGTCATCACCCGCCACGGCAAGCCCGCTGACCCCGACAGCTTCAAGGGGGTCTATCGGCTGAAGCTTCCGTGAGCCTCGATGCTGTCCTGTGCGAAATCAGGGCCTGCCGCGCCTGCGCCGGGGAAATCCCGGAACCGCGCCCGGTCGTCTGGGTCACACCCGACACGCGCCTGCTGATCTGCGGCCAGGCCCCGGGCCGGCGGGTGCACGAGAGCGGCCGCCCTTTTACCGATCCTTCCGGAGACCGCCTGCGCGGCTGGCTGGGCGTGGACTACGAGACCTTCTACGCGGACCGCCGCATCGGCGTGGCGGCCATGGCGTTCTGTTTCCCGGGGACCAACCCGAAAGGCGGAGACTATCCGCCGCCGCCCCGCTGCGCGGCGCTATGGCGTGATCGCCTGCTGGCGAATCTGCCCCGGGTCGAGCTGACCCTGCTGGTCGGCTGGCACGCCCAACAGTGGGCGTTGGGCGCCAAAGCGGGCCCCTCGATGACCGAGACCGTCGCACGATGGCGTGATTTCGCGGCTGCGGGATGTTTGCCCATGCCGCACCCCTCCTGGCGCAATACAGCCTGGCTGAACCGCAATCCCTGGTTCGAATCCGAGGTGATTCCGTGGTTGCGAGATCGCACCGCGCAAATTCTCGGCCGTCCCCAACTTGTCGGCGATCACCCAAAAACTGGCCTTGCGAGCGCCAAAATCCCGTCGTAACGGCGCGGGCAATTGTTCCAACGAGGACGCAATCCCCGCATGACTCTGTTCGATTCCCCCGATTTCGCGGGCCATGAAGGCGTGCACGCCTTCTTTGACGAAAAAACCGGTCTCAAGGCGATCATCGCCATTCACTCCACCGCCCGCGGCCCGGCCGCCGGCGGCTGCCGCATGTGGAACTATACGTCGAGCGAAGAGGCGATCACTGACGTCCTGCGCCTGTCGCGCGGCATGTCCTACAAGAACGCGATCGCGGATCTGGATCTGGGCGGCGGCAAGTCGGTCATTATCGGCGACAGCCGCACCCAGAAGACCCCCGAGCTGTTTCACGCCTTCGGGCGCGCCATCGATACCCTCGGCGGCCTCTATTACTCGGCCGAGGACGTCGGCGTGTCGGTCGCCGACATCGCCGAGGCCCGCAAGGAAACCCCCTACGTCCTGGGCCTCAACGACGGCAAGCACGGCTCGGGCGATCCCAGCCCGGTGACCGCCGATGGGGTCTTCCGCTCGACCCTGCGCGTCGCCAGGCGGCTTTGGAACCAGGACGACCTGAACGGCCTGACCATCGCGGTCCAGGGCGTCGGCCATGGCGGCGGCTACCTGTGCGACCACCTGCACACGGCCGGCGCAAAGCTGATCATCACCGACGTCAACGAGCAGGTCCTGCGCGAAGTCGCCGAGCGCACCAACGCCACGGTCGTAGCGCCCGACGAAATCTACGACGCCAAGGCCGAGATCTACGCCCCCTGCGCGCTCGGCGCGACTCTGAACCAGGAGACCCTGCCGCGCCTGCAGTGCAAGGCCGTTGTCGGCGCCGCCAACAACCAGCTGGCCCACCCCGGCATCGGCCAGTGGCTCTACGACATGGAAGTGCTCTACGCGCCCGACTACCTGGTCAACGCCGGCGGCATCACCAATGTCGCCTCCGAGCTGCGCGCCCGCGAAAGCGGCGGCGCGTTCGATCCCGCCTGGGTCGAGCGCAAGCTGGTGCGACTGATGCAGACGCTGGACGAGGTCCTCGACCGCAGCCAGGCGGAAGGCCGCCCGACTCACGAGATCGCGGACGACATCGCCGAAGCCCGCATCCAGGCCGCCAAGGACGCTCGCAAGGCGGCCTGACCGGTCTAGCCTGGGAACACCGTACAGAACGCCGGCTCCAGCCGGATGCGCACGGTGTCGCCTGGGCGCGGCGCCAGCGCATGCGGCACCCGCGCCACGGCGG
>JANNVY010000183.1:0-5170 GCA_031408375.1 Pseudomonadota bacterium
ACAAGTTCATCGTCATCGGCGGCCTGATGGGCGACATCGTGCTGGACGACAAGGCGGTCAAGTCGCTCGCGACCCTGCCTTCCCTCGACCAGCTCCGGGCCAAGATCATCGGCCTTGTCCAGGCGCCCGCGACCAAGATCGCCGGCGTGCTGCAAGCCCCCGCTGCTCAACTGGCCCGCGTCTTCTCGGCTTACGCCGCCAAGGACGCCGCCTAACCGGTCATCTCTGCATCAAACTCCATCCATCCCAAGGAACACACTCAAATGGCTAAGCTCGAAAAACTGGTCGACGACCTGTCCTCCCTGACCGTCCTGGAAGCTGCTGAGCTCTCCAAGCTGCTCGAAGAAAAGTGGGGCGTCTCCGCCGCCGCTCCCGTGGCCGTCGCCGCTGCCGGCGGTGGCGCCGCTGCTCCGGCCGAAGCTGCTGAAGAGCAGACCGAGTTCACTGTCATGCTGACCGCTGGCGGCGACAAGAAGATCAACGTGATCAAGGAAGTCCGTGGCGTTCGTCCGGACCTGGGCCTCAAGGAAGCCAAGGACCTGGTCGAAGGCGCCCCGATCGCCGTCAAGGAGAACGTCTCCAAGCAGGAAGCCGAAGAGATCAAGAAGAAGCTCGAAGAAGCCGGCGCTTCGGTCTCGATCAAGTAAGCTCGTTCAATCCAATCTGGAGCTCAGGCTCCGAACGATTGAAACGAAGGCCCGGGAGCGATCCCGGGCCTTTTGCTTTGCGCGGCGGTCCGACAGGATTACCTTGGGCCCGGAACCAGTGAGGCGGTTCTGCGCGCGCGGCGCGGCGCCGCCGGCCAATTCCAGAAAGGCGGATTCAATCATGGCGAAGACGAACGAACGGCGCGGCTCAGCGATGCTGGGCTCCATGATGCTGATTTCGGTGTTTGGACCCATGCTGATCCTGACAGTTCTGTGGGGGATTGCCGCTGCATCCGGGGCTGCCGGCGTGAACAGTTCCGCGGGATCGAGCCCGTTCCGGGACTCGATCATGGACCTGATGGTCTGGGTCCTGATCCTGTCGGGCATCGGAGTAACGGTCGAAGCCGTGCTGATCGCGGTTTTCCGCGGTTTGAAGCGAAGCCTGTCGCATTGAGCGAAGCCCGCCGAGGTTTCCCTAGCGGCGCCTTGTCGCGACAACTGGCGGGGCATAGCGTCCGGGCATGTCGAGCGCCTCAAGCCTGAAGACCGACGCCGAGGTGATCCAGTCGGTGCTGGACCACATCGACGGCCGCTCCACCGACACCACCGAAGAGATCTGGCGCGAGCCGGTCGCCAACTATCTCGATCTCGCGCGGTTCGAGGCGGAACTGGCGCTGCTGCGCAGCTACCCGGCGCCGTTCTGTCCCTCGCTGATCCTCGACAAGCCCGGCGCCTACCTGGCGCGCGAGGCGGCCGGCACGCCGCTGCTGGCGGTGCACGGTCAGGACGGCGTCGCGCGGGTGTTCAAGAACGCCTGCCGCCACCGGGGCATGCAGGTGGCCGAGGGTTGCGGCCACGCGGGCGGCTTCATGTGCCCCTACCACGGCTGGAGCTACGGCCTGGACGGGGGGCTGGTCCACGTGCCCCACGACGCGGGCTTCCCCGACCTCGACAAGGCCACGCGCGCGCTGGTCCCGGTGCACGCCACCGAGCACGCCGGCCTGTTGTTTGTGACGCAGGAGCCCGGCCGGTTCGGCGACGACGTGCTGGCCGCCATCCCCGAGATGGTCCCGGCCGACGAGCACCTGCACCACTATGACGTGGCCGAGGTCGAGGCCAACTGGAAGGTGCTGATTGAGGGTTTCCTCGAGGGCTATCACATCAAGCCCACCCACAAGGAAAGCTTCTTCCCCCACGGCTTCGACAACCTGAACATCGTCGAGCGGTTCGGCCGCAACAACCGCGTCGTCTTCCCCTTCCGCGCCATCGAGAAGTTCCGCGACCCGGCGCGGACCCGGTCGGCCGACCGGGTGCTCAGCTACAACAACCACCTGTTCCCCAACGCCATGGTCATCACCTTCCCAGACATGCTGGTGAGCCTGGTGCTGGAGCCGATCGCCATCGACCGCACGCGCGTCCATAGCTGGGCGATGAACGGGCGGGCGTTGAAGAATGCCGAGAACCCTCGCGCCACTGAAGGCGCCATGCAGTTCCTCGACGCCGGCGTGCTGGAAGACCGCGCCATGGCGAGATCGATCCAGCGCAGCCTCGGCAGCGGGGCCAATGAGTTCTTCGAGTTCGGCAAGTTCGAAGGCGCCCTGACCCACTTCCACCGCAGCCTCGGCGCGGCGCTGGGCGCGCTGGGCTAGGAGCGCGGCTGCGTCACCGTGGCGGGCAGCTACGCCCTTGTTCAGGACTTTGACAGCGGTGGCCTGACCGTCTCAATCTGCCCACCGCAGGAAAAGGAGGACAAGACGATGAGGTCGATACTGTTCGCGTTTGTGCTGGCTTTGGGCTTTGCCGCTACGCCCGCCGCCGCGGAGATGGTTAGAGCGCAAGAGCCCAGGTCGTTGGTGAGGGCGCTGCAGGCAGGAGGCTACCCTGCAACGCTGGGAACCGACCGGGTCGGTGATCCGATGATCACCAGCACCGCCAACGGCATGACTTTCCAAGTGTACTTCTACAACTGCAGCAACCACATCAACTGCGCGACCATCACGTTCCACTCAGGCTACGATCTTACACAGGGGCCGAGCCTGGAGGCGATCAACACCTGGAATCGCAGCAAGCGGTTTGGCCGCGCCTACCTCGATCGGGAGAACGACCCGATCCTGGAGATGGACGTCGACCTCGACGACGGCGGCGTGTCGTCGCTGTTGTTCATCGACAATGTGGAATTCTGGGTCAGCGTGCTCGGAGACTTCGAGACCCATATCGGTTTCCGACGCTGATCCTCGCGCAGCCTTACGCCTGCTTGCGCGACGTCGCCAACGCGAAGGCCGAGCTGGTCAGGGCTACGCCGATGCACAGCATGGTCAGCTCCAGTCGGTCGGCAGGCTTGGCCGCCACGCGCGGGATGTGCACCAGCGCGACGAAGGACAGCATCATCAGGCCCTCTACCGCTGCGGCCAAAGTGCACGTCGGCGGCAGTTGGCGGCTGATCGATCCCACCGGGCCTGGCCGCGGTCGAGACCCTAATGCGGGTCGCGACCGGGCAGGACGCGGGCGAAGTGGCCTTCATGACCATTTGCGGCGCGGCCCAATGCCTCGCCCAGGCCTTCGAGGTCAGTGACGTCGTGGACCGCGCGGCCTGGGCGCCGCTCTACCCGCCGGCGTGCGCGGCTTGTAGGGCGGCGATGTCGAGCTTGACCATGTCCATCATGGCGGCGGCGGTGCGGCGGCGGGCGGCCTGGTCGCCGCTGTTCAACAACTCGGGCAGTTGCCGCGGCGTGATCTGCCAGCGCAGGCCGTAGCGGTCGTTGAGCCAGCCGCAGGCGACGAATTTGCCGCCCTGGCCCAGCGCATTCCAATACCGGTCGAGGTCTTCCTGGGTGTCCACCTCGACCATCAGGGAGATGGCGTCGTTGAAGTCGTGGTGCGGCCCGGCCGTCATCGCCTGGACCGGCTGACCCAGCAGGGTGAAGTTCACGACCACCACCGACCCCTCGGGCCCCGAGGGACTGTCGCCCGGCATGACCTCGACGGAGTCGACGCGGGAATCGGGGAGGATCGAGGCGTAGAACCTGGCGGCGCCTTCGGCGTCCCTGGCGTACCAGAGGAAGGGCAACAGACGGGGCATGGCAGTCTCCTTTTGTCATTCCAATGCATTCACGACGATCGGGTTGAGCACGAATCGATCGGCGCTTGCCCGGGAGGGCCGGATTGGCGCCATTGCGCCTTTGTAAGTTGAACTTTCGGCCAGACACGCCAGATGTGTCGTGCGCATCCTGATCGCTCTGAACGCCCTGTTGGCATGCGATGAGGTTAGCCGGAGACCCCGTTGGAACAGTTCTTCGCCGACCTGGGCGACTTTATCGCCCGGCACGCCCAGTGGGCCGGCCCCATCCTGGGGCTGATCACCTTTGGCGAGTCGATGGTGCTGATCGGCGCCTTCTTCCCGGCCACGGTGCTGATGGTCACGGCCGGCGGTCTGGCCGGGGCAGGGGTGATCGATCCCATCCCGCTGGTGCTGTGGTGCATCGCCGGAGCCACCCTGGGCGACGCGGTGTCCTATTGGCTGGGCCGCAAGCTGGGGCCCAAGGCCTGGCGCCATCCCTGGCTGAAGCGCCATCGCACGCCGCTTGCCCGCGCGCGGCTGTTCTTCCGCGACTACGGGGTGCTGGCGATCTACATCTGCCGTTTCATGGGGCCCGTGCGCGCCTTCGTGCCGCTGATCGCCGGCATGACCGGGATGCACAGCCGCAAGTTCCAGATCGCCAACCTGGGCTCTGCCATCATCTGGGTGCCAGTCATGCTGGCCCCGGGCTATCTGGCGGCCAAGGGGGTGGAGTGGCTCAGTTTCGCCGGCGATGGCCACCGCCTGGGTCTGGTCGCCCTGGCCGCGATCGTGGTGTCGGCGGTGGCGTGGTTCACCTGGCGCAAGGTGCGGGCGAAACTTGACGCCCAGGCGGCCGCGCGGACCCCGAAAAGGCCTGTCGCGCCCTAGGCTCGGACTGAAGGGTGCATTTTTCGGTTGATTTTTTGCAAATCAGCCGATCACCCCCCTTTCCATTCCCTTGGAATTCGCCTATTTCCCCCGTCTCGCGAAATTTCCGTCGTTTCGAGGCGCATTCAGTGTGCGCCCGTCACAGCCCGGGTATTGCCGCGCGTAAACGTCCCGAGGCCTGGTCAACCCTCAGACCCGTGCGAAGGGACACCCTTGGATTTCCTGAGTGGAATCCGAGGGCTTTGATGTCTGCGTCCGGCGCTTCGGCGCTTTCGAGGGTGGACGCATCGACACTTTACGCGCGGGCTCCCTCCCGCGCCCAAGGGAAATTTCATGGCGCAGTCCTTCACCGGCAAGAAGCGGATCCGGAAGTCGTTCGGCCGCATCCCCGACGCCGTCCAGATGCCGAACCTCATCGAGGTTCAGCGTTCCTCGTATGAGCAGTTCCTTCAGCGCGAGGTCCGACCGGGCGTTCGCCGCGACGAGGGCATCGAGGCGGTCTTCAAGTCGGTGTTCCCGATCAAGGACTTCAACGAACGCGCCGTGCTCGAATACGTCACGTACGAGTTCGAGGAAC
>JANNVY010000184.1:0-8020 GCA_031408375.1 Pseudomonadota bacterium
TCGCTCAGCCGGTCGCGCAGCCCGGTGAGGCGACCGACGCAGGGGATCTGCAGTGCTCTCGCCACGATGGCGGCGTGGCTGGCGGCCGATCCTTCTTCCAGCAAGAGGCCGCGCAGCTTCCCGCGCGGATATTCAAGCAGGTCGGCGGGGCCGAGGTTGCGGGCGATCAGGATGGCGTCGTCGGGCAGGTCGCGCTCGCCGGGCCGTTCGCCGGCCAGGATGCGTAGCAGCCGATTGGCCAGGTCTTCCAGGTCGTGCAGGCGCTCGCGGATATAGGGGTCGCGGGCCTGGGCGCAGCGGGCGCGGTGTTCGTTGCGGACGCGGTCAACGGCGGCCTCGGCGGTCAGGCCCGAGCGCACAGCCTCTTCGAGGTTGCGGTTCCAGCCCCGGTCCTGGGCGAACATGCGATAGGTCTCGAGGACCTCATAGGGCGCGCCGGCGAAGGCCTGGTGGCCCTCCAGCATCTTGTCGATCTGGGCCTTGAGCGCCGTGATCGAACCTTGTAGCCGGATCATCTCGGCGTCCGGGTCATCCGCCAGCATGCGGCCGGGCGCAACCGGCGCCTCATGCAGCACCGCCACGCCGAGCGCCAGACCGTCCGCGAACTTGGCCCCTTTCAGCCGCTCGGGTCGATGGGGCGCGATCTCGACGTCGCGCAGCTCGGCGGAGTCCAGCAGTTCGCCGCCGGCCACCAGCTCGGCCAGCACCATGGCGATGATCTGGAGGTCCTCTACCTCCTCTTCGGAGTAGACCCGGGCGGCCCGGTTCTGGACCACAAGCACCCCGATGGTGCGGCCGCCGCGCAGCAGCGGCACGCCCAGGAAAGCATGGAACGGGTCCTCACCGGTCTCGGGCCGGTAGGCAAAGTTGGGATGGGTGGGCGCGTCCGAAAGGTTCAGGGGCGCGGCGTTGCGCGCCACCTCGCCGACCAGGCCCTCGCCGGGCTTCAGGCGGGTCTGGTGGACCGCGTCAGGGTTCAGACCCTCGGTGGCGAACAGCTCCAGTTCGCCGGAGTCGCGACGCAGGTAGATCGAACAGACCTCGGCGACCATCGACTGGGCGATGATCTTCACCGTCAAATCCAGGCGATTCTGCGCCGGATGGCCCGCCGCCATAGCCTCACGGATCTGGCGGAGCAGACTTCTCGGTCCTCGCGCGGCCAAACCTGAGATGGGCATCCGGGGCGGTGTCTCCTGCGCGACGGGCGCTAGCGCTCTCCTAATGGGCGCGGGAGATTCCGTCCAATATTGCTTGGCCTTGGCGCGGTGAAATCGCGTGGCCAAGTATTTCGGGCGACTTATTTCACGGCGTACCACCAATTACCGCCGTGGACCCGGTCGACGGTCTCCTGGGACTCGAAGGCGAAGCCGACCTTGAGGACGGCGTCGGCGGGATAGCCGGCTCGCAGCAGCACGCGCCGGAACTCATCCTGGAGCGCGGGATCGGCGGCCAGCATGTCGCGCTCGGCGTCTGTGGCGCTGGTGATCCAGAACGCGAGGTGATCAGGGCTGATGTCGACCGCGCCGATGTGGAAGGCGCCGGCGGACGCGACCTTGCGGCGGGCGAGGCCGATTATCGCCTGCTCGGCGGCCTGGATGACGGGCCCGAGCGCCCCCTCGAAGGCCGGTGGCGGCGAGGCCGATTGACCCGGCGGCTGCGCGCGGCGGGGGCGGAACAGCGTCAGGATCAGCCAGAGCGCCAGCAGGCCGACGAGGACAGCGCCCGCGATCTCAAGCGGTGAGAGGTGTTCGACCTGACTGAGCGCCCAGGCGTTCATTCCGCCCACCCGCTCCCTTGGTGGTCACGATAGGCGACTGGGATACGCTTCAATTGCTCCTCCAGCGCGAGGTCTTCGAGCTTGAGGCGCGCGTACCGCCTTTTCCAGGCTCCACCCTTCTCAAGCCAAGCCGCCCTGTAGCGGGCCGCCGCGATAGGGTTGCAATCCTGATAGCCGTACTCGACATCGCAGCACGGACAGAAGTTGAAGGTCGGGCAGTCCCCGTTCTCGCCGTAGGGCGGCTCGGATTCCAGCGCGCCGCAGACCCGGCAGCGGAATCGCTCGTCGGTAGCCACTACGCCGCTTCCAGTCCGTAGGCCGCGTGCAGCGCCCGCACCGCTTCTTCGCCCCTCGACGTCTCGACCAGCACGCTGATCTTGATCTCCGAGGTCGAGATGGCCTGCAGCGCGATGCCCTTGTCGGCGAGCGCCTGGAACATGGTCTGGGCGACGCCGGCGTGGCTGCGCATGCCGACGCCGATGACCGAGACCTTGACCACGTCGGTGTCGACGCGGACCTCCGCAAAACCGATCTGCGCCTGGGCGTCACGCATCAGCTTTTCGGCTGCGGCGGCGTCGCGGCGGCCGACGGTGAACAGCATGTTGGTGGCGCCGGCGGTCATGGCCGGGGACTGGATGATCATGTCGACGTTCAGGTTGGCGTCGGCCAGTCGCGAGAACACCTCCGCCGGCGATCCGGCCCGGTCGGGCACGCCCAGCAGGGTGACCTTGGCCTCGTCGCGGCTGAGCGCCACGCCGCTCACGATGCGTTGCTCCACGTCAGTCTCCTCGTCGCAGATCAGGGTGCCCTGCCCCGGCTCGGGCGGTCGCTCGTTGAAGCTCGACAGCACCCGCACGGGCACCTTGTAGGCCATGGCCAGTTCGATGGACCGCGACTGCATCACCTTGGCCCCCAGGGAGGCGAATTCCAGCATCTCCTCGTAGGAAATGCGCGGCAGGCGCTGGGCCCTGGGTTCGATGCGCGGGTCGGTGGTGTAGACGCCGTCGACGTCGGTGTAGATGTCGCAGGGCGCGCTGAGCGCCGCCGCCACGGCCACGGCCGAGGTGTCGGACCCGCCGCGCCCCAGCGTCGTCAGGCGGCCGTCGGCGGTGACGCCCTGGAAGCCCGGCACGATGGCAATCTCGCCGGTGTCGATGGCGGCTCCCAGCTTCTCGCCCGGAATGTCGACGATCCGCGCGCGGCCGTGGCTGTCGTCGGTCAGGATCGGGATCTGCCAGCCCAGCCACGAGCGCGCCCGCAGGCCCATGTTGCGCAGCGTGATGGCCAGCAGCCCGGCGGTGACCTGCTCGCCCGAGGCGACCACCACGTCGTATTCGTCATCGCTGTTGGGAGCGCCCGGCGTTGCGGCGCCCAGCACATCGGCCCAGGCGACCAGTTCGTTGGTCTTTCCGGCCATGGCCGAGACGATGACGGCCAGCTGCTTTCCGGCGGCGGCCTCGGCGGCGATGATGTTGGCGGCGCGCCGGATGCGTTCCGGGGTCGCCATCGACGTCCCTCCGAACTTCATCACCAGACGGCTCATGCGCGCTCAATCGCCCCATTTGCGCTCTTGCAACGCGGCGGAAGGCCGGTCATGTCGGAGGCGCAATGACCGCTTCTAATCAGCCCTCCGCCGAGGGGCTAGTCCCTCCCGACGCCGCCGGCGCCAGCATCGACCCCGAAGAGGTCGCGCGCTTCTCGGCCCTGGCCGAGAAGTGGTGGGACCCGACCGGCGATTTTGCGCCGCTGCACAAGTTCAATCCGACGCGGCTGACCTTCATCCGCGACCAGGCCGCCGCGCGCTTCGACCGCGATCCGCGCGCGCGGGCGCCGTTCGAGGGCCTGCGCCTGCTGGACATCGGCTGCGGCGGCGGATTGCTGTCCGAACCCATGTCGCGCCTCGGTTTCAGCGTGACGGCGGTGGACGCCTCGGCGCGCAATATCGGCACCGCGAAAGCCCACGCCGAGCCCCAGGGGCTCCAGATCGACTACCGCTGCGCCACGGCCGAACAGCTGGAGGCCGAGGGCGCGGGGCCATTCGATGTGATCCTGAACATGGAAGTCATCGAGCACGTCGCCGACCCGGGCGAGTACCTGCGCACCTGCGCGCGGCTGCTTGCGCCCGGCGGGTTGATGATCCTGGCGACCCTGAACCGCACGGTGAAGGCGCTGGCGCTGGCCAAGATCGGGGCGGAATACATCCTGCGTTGGCTGCCGCGCGGCACCCACGACTGGTCCAAGTTCCTCAAACCCGGGGAAATCCGCGACTTCCTGGTCGGCCAGACCTACGAGATCGAGGGACCGTTCGGCGTATCCTACAACCCGCTGAGCGGCCGCTGGTCCCAGTCGGGCGATGTCGACATCAATTACATGATGACCATCGGCCGGCCGAAGTAGAGTTTCCGGCGCCCGAGCTTGCGGAAAAAACCGGCGTTCAACCCAGTCGCATCATGAAGCGTGCATCGGCGCCGTAGCTGGCGAGCTGGTGAGCCAGGTCGTCGGTCGACCGGACCACGAACCCATGTCGCTCCCAGAACGGAACCGTGCCGTTCACCGACACCAGGCTGATGGGCAGCTCGCCCGCCGGCAACCGGTCCAGCGCCGTGCGGGAATGCCCCTGCCCCCGCGCGGCCGGCATCAGGGCCAGGTCGTGCAGGTAGTAGACCTTCGGCGTCTGCGGCACGGCCAGGATCAGGGCGTTCAGCGGCGGCGCCGCGTCGGCCCGCCAAGGGTAGCTGAGAACGTAGCCCTCGATAGCCCCCTCGCCCGCCAGCACCAGGCACCCATCCGGAAACAGCCGCAGCCGCTCGACGAAGATGTCCATGTCCTCGGGGTGGTTGGGGTAGCAGACGCCGGCGATGTCCACGACCCGCTTGAGGTCGGCTTGCGCCATCGGCCGCCAGGCGAGGGTCAATTCATCTTCCCGGCGGGTTTGGGCCGGGGCGGCAGGGGCGCGGTCTCGATGCCCGCCTCGGCCAGCTTCTTGACCTCGGCGGGGGTGGCCTCGCCGTAGATGCCGCGGTTCTCGCTCTTGCCCTCGTGGATGTCGCGGGCCTCGCGGGCGAAGGTGTCGCCGACGTAGTCGAAATTGTCCTCGACGTGCTCGCGCACCTTGGCCATCGCCTCCATGACCATAGTCTGGATTTCGGGAGACGGCGCCGGCGTGGCCGGGCCGCGCTTCTTCGTGCCTGAAACAGCGGGCGACATGATCGCCTTGCGCACGGCCTTCGAGGCGCAGAACGGGCACTCCACCAAGCCTCGCGCGGCCTGGTCATCGAAGCCATCGGAACTGGGGAACCAGCCCTCGAATTCGTGGTCGTGCTCGCACTGCAGCGCGTAGCGGATCATGGCCCGACGAAGCTCCGCTCGTGCAGGAGCTGGGGGATGGCGGCGCGCGCGCGGGAGACCTGGTCGAGGTCGAGCGTCGCATGCAGGACGGCGGGCTCGTCGTGATCCAGCCTGGCGATCACCTCGCCCCAGGGCGCGACCACGAGGGAGTGACCCCAGGTGTTGCGGCCGTCGGCGTGGGCGCCGCCTTGCGCCGGGGCCATGACGAAGGCGCCGGTCTCGACCGCGCGGGCGCGCAGCATCAGCTCCCAGTGCGCCATGCCGGTGGGCACGGTGAAGGCGGCGGGGACGGAAATCATGTCGGCGCCGGCCTGGGCGAGCGCACGGAACAGGTGGGCGAAGCGCACGTCGTAACAAACCGTCAGGCCCAGCCCGCCCCATGGGGTCTTCGCCACGACCGCCTGTTCGCCCGGACGGATGCTCTCGCTCTCGCGGTGGCGCTCGCCGGTCGGCAGGTCGACGTCGAAGACGTGCAGCTTGTCGTAGCTGGCCACGACGGCGCCGTCCGGCCCGATCAGGATCGAACGGTTGGCGGCGCGCTGGTCGCCGGGGTCATCGCCCTTGACGATCGCCGAGCCGATCAGCAGCCAGACGCCCAGCTCCGCCGCCAGGTCGCGCAGGCCGTTGACGCAACTGTCCTCGTCCTGCCGGACCACCGCCGCCAGCCGCTTGTCGCGGCTGCGTTCGAGGATGTTGGTCCCCTCGGGCGTCAGGATCAGTTTCGCTCCGCCCACCGCCGCCTCACGGACCAGCGGCGCCGCGTGGGCCAGGGCCGCCGCCTGATTGTCGGGGCTGCGCAGCTGGACCAGGGCGATCGCCAAAGATCGTGGGTGCGTTTCAGCCATTCAGCAGGGCGTCCAGTTCACCGCTGGCGTCCAGCGCGTGCAGTTCGTCGGAGCCGCCGATCGGCTTTCCGCCAATGAGCACCTGGGGGAAGGTGGCCCTGCCGGTCTTCTCGCGCATCTCGGCGCGCATCGCCTGATCCATGGTGGCGTCGATCTGCTCGAATTCGATGCCCTTGCGTTGAAGCAGGGCCAGGGCGCGGGCGCAGTAGGAACAGAACTCACGGGTGTAGATGACAACAGGCTGCACAGAACTCTCCTGAAAGGGCGCGGCCCCTCCCGTCCTTCATATAGTCAGGTCCGAGCCTGATCGCACCCTTGCAACAACCGCGCAGTCCACCGCCCGCGCGCCGCCGTCCAGCAGGGCCTTGGCGCAGGCCTCAAGCGTCGCGCCGGTGGTCATGACGTCGTCGATCAGCAGGATGCGGCGGCCCTTCACATATTTGCGGCGGTCCGCGGGGACGGCGAAGGCGCCCTTCACATTGCGCTCGCGACCCTTGCCCGACTTGCCGCCCTGGCTGTCGGTGCGGCGGGTGCGGATCAGGGCGTCGGGCAGGAACTCCAGCCCCGCCGTCCGGGCCAGCGGCCGGGCGATCTCGGCGGACTGGTTGTAGCGGCGGCCCAGCAGGCGGGTGGGATGCAGGGGCACGGGCGCAATGGCGTCGGCGTCTTCCACCAGATCGGCGGCCGAGCGCGCGATCCAGCGGGCGAAGAGGCCGGCGTGCTCAGTCCGGTCGCCGTGCTTGAAGCGCAGGATCATGTCGCGGGACGCCTCGTCGTACAGGCATGCGGCGCGGGCGCGCTCGAAGCTGAAGGGGTCGGCCTGGCAGGCGGCGCAGCGCGAGCGGGGATCGACTTCAAACGGCCGGCCGCAGCCGTCGCAGCGCGGCTTTTCGATGAACACGACCTTGGACCAGGCTTCGGTCGACAGGCCCTCACCCTGGGGCCGGGGGCCGCCGTCGAAGGCGTGGGGCGGAAAGATCGCGTCCGCCGCGCGGCCGATCAGACCGCGAATGCGCGCGCCGGGTTTGAACGCGGCCAGAAGCGGGCCATCTTGCCTGTTGAACCACCGCCCGAGCAAACCTTGTCCTCCGCCCCGCCCCTGTTGTTCGACCGCGCGCTGCACCGCCGCCGGCTCGACCGCGCCGCCCACGCCATCGTCGGCGCTGACTTCCTGCGCGTGCGGGCCGCCGGCGACCTGGTCGAACGGCTGGAGGCCATAATGCGAAGCTTCCCGCTCGCCGTCGACCTCGGCGCGCGAGAAGGCGCCTTCGCCCGGGCTTTGACGGACAGCCCGGCCAAGGCGCGCATCGGCCACCTGATCGAGACGGACCTGTCGCTGGCCATGGTCCACGGCCGCCCGGGCCCGCGCCTGGTGGCCGATGAGGAGCGCCTGCCCTTCGCAGCCGAAAGCCTGGACCTGGTGGTCTCGACCCTGGCGCTCCACTGGACCAACGACCTGCCCGGCGTGCTCTCCCAGATCCGCCGGGCGCTGAAGCCGGACGGGCTGTTCCTGGGCGCTATTCTCGGCGGCTCGACGCTGAATGAACTGCGCTGGGCCCTGACCCAGGCCGAGATCGAGGTCACCGGCGGCGCCGGACCGCGCGTCTCGCCGTTCGCGGGGGCCTATGACGGGGCGAGCTTGCTCCAGCGCGCCGGGTTCGCCCTGCCGGTCACCGACACCGACATCGCCACGGTGCGCTACGAGCACCCGATGCGGCTGCTGCAGGACCTGCGGGCCATGGGCGAGACCAATGTGCTGGTGGACCGGGCGCGCCGGCCCTCGTCGCGCCGGGTGCTGGCGAGAACGTGCGAGCTCTACGCCGAACGGGTCTCGGACCCCGACGGCCGCGTGCGGGCGACCTTCGAGATCGTCACCCTGACCGGCTGGGCGCCCCACGCCAGCCAGCAGCAACCGCTCAAGCCGGGATCGGCGAGGACGCGGCTGGCGGACGTGTTGAAGACGCAGGAAATCGGGTCCGGCGAAAAGCCGGGCTAGCCGGCGGCGACGATGGCGTCGGTGGCGTCGTTGAACTTTGACGTGGCGCGGTCG
>JANNVY010000185.1:0-3608 GCA_031408375.1 Pseudomonadota bacterium
GCGGAAGCGGCGGCGGTGGTGATCCGCGCCGTGATGGAGAAGAGCTCGCTGCCGGCGGTGGCGCTAAGCGTGCCGCTGGTGGTGGATGCGCGGTGGGCGGGGAACTGGGACGAGGCGCACTAGGATGGCACTGAAACTCAACGATCGCGTCGCCGAGTTTTTGAAATCGACTCCCGGCCGCCAAGCCACGGCTCGAGAGATCGCTCAGTGGATCTTCGAGACCTATCCCAATGAGTGCGCGGACAAGAAGGAGCGGAGTCAGACGCTCACGACGGACGCGCAGCTGGTCCAGCAGCTTGTTGCGGAAATCGGCGGTAATCGCCCGATGATCGAGCGCCGTTGGCCGCAGATACGAACGACCGAAGAGCGGCCGCGTCAGTATTTCTGGTCCGATCAGTCAGACGAATCTGAGGTGATGGCCGCCGAAGGTGCGACGCCGATTGTTGATGTGACTTCGATCGATAGGACGCCGGAGCGCGAGCATGACCTCTATCCGAAACTAGTGTCCTTCTTGGCTGCTGAGTGGGGTCTTCACGCCAAACGGATCGACGAGAAAACTGCCTCCAACCGACGAGGGCTCCACGGGAATCACTGGCTTTTCCCTGACGTCGTCGCGATGGAGGATTTGACTGCGGATCTGGTTCAGGAAGTGAAGGATTGGGTTTCACAAGCTGGAGCGCGAAAGGCGCGACTCTGGGCGTTTGAAGTCAAGCTCCTATTGAACCCATCGAATGTCCGAGAGGCTTTTTTCCAGACGGTTTCCAACTCCTCGTGGGCCAACTTTGGCTACTTGGTTGCCCCACACATTCACGGCGGCCCCACCATCAAGGAACTGCGGATGCTCTCCGCACTGCACGGAGTGGGGGTGATTAGACTGGATCGGGACAACCCGGCTGAAAGCGAGGTTCTTATCCCGGCTCGCGAGCGCCCCGAGATTGACTGGGCCAACGCCAACCGGCTCGCCGCTGAAAACCGCGACTTCTTGAATGTTGTCACGCTCGTCCGACAGTTCCATCAGACTGGGGACTCTCGCGAAAGGGATTGGGACAAGCCCTAGTCCCCGACAATCCTCTTGAAGGCGGTGTTGCGCTTTGGCCTGGGCGTCTCCGCCGACACGCGAAGCGCCGCTACGCGATGGCCCGAAGGGCCATCCTTGACACACCCGGGCCAAAGCGCTGCGATCCTCGGGACAAGCCCGAGGATGACGGGCAAGAGATTTACGGCGGGGACCGGCCGCTGTGCGGGCGGCCCGGTTCACTGACCCTTCAATTCACCGTCACCCTCGGGCTTGTCCCGAGGGCCGGCCGTTCCGTCTCTCAGTGGATTGGGGTTTGGCGCGGCTGGGTAGCGGGATTGCGGGAACACGCTCTGCCATCTTCACCGCAGGCCCTCGGAGCAAGTCCGAGGGTGACGGGACGTTGTTTTGCAGGGTGTGCAGGGGCTCCGCCCGCCCGCAACCCCGGGCCTGTTCGACGCCCCGGCCTGCGAGCGGATCGACCCCGCCTAGCGCGCGTCCTGGTCGCCGCGCCAGCCCTCGCCGGCCCAGATTCCCCCATAGCCCAGCCGGGCCGTCTCCGCGTCGGCGTCGTAGGCGCCGCCGGTCTCATCGCGGCGCTGGACCCCGAGGCCCTCGGCGATCAGCTCCTCGGTGATGTCGCGCCAGCGGTCCTTGCACTCGGTTCCGAAGCACTCGGTGTAGCGCGCCGCGCAGTGGGCCACGACCTGCCTGCGGCGGTCGGGTTTGGGCGTGCAGCGCAGGTTCTGGTCGGCGAGGAAGCTGGCCAGGGCGTCCGCCGCCTCCTGGCCGCAGTCGTAGGTCTCGCCGTCGCGTGTGCAGGTCTGGCCCGGCGCCGGCGCATCGACGCCCCAGATGGCGATCCGCTCGCCCTCGATTTCCAGGGTCTCGCCGTCGATCGCGACGGCCTTCTCGAAGACGACGGGCTGGCCCTGGGCGACCAGGGCGAGGGACAGCAATACCGCAAAAATCACGCCCGACTCTCCGCATATGGCCGCCCGGCGGGGGCCCGTGGCACCCTCGCATCGAACGCCCACGCCGCCAAACCCTTGCCTGACCTCCCCCACCTGCGAGCACCTCGACGCGGGCTGAGCGACGGCGCCCCTTCGTTCGCGAGCCGTCCGGCCGCCACGCGGGTCAGGGCTTCCCGGTCCGGGTCGACACGGCGGCCTTCAGGATCTCCAGGGCCGTGTAGAGGTCGTCCTCGCTGACCGCGAGGCGATAGCCGCCGCGCAGCTGGGCGAGCGGATTGAGCGCGATGCTGGGGCCGTCCATCACGACCGCCACGATGCCGGCCGACTCCAGCACCGAGGCCGCGATCTGAGCCTCGGGCATGGAGGTGAAGGTGTCGACTACGGTGAGGGGCATGCCCCCTACACCTCCAGCAGAAACCGCTGCGGGTCTTCGATGTGTTCCTTGACCCGAACCAGGAAGGTCACCGCTTCCTTGCCGTCGACGATGCGGTGGTCGTAGCTGAGCGCGAGATACATCATCGGGCGGATGACGATCTGGCCGCCCACGACCACCGGGCGGTCCTGGATCTTGTGCATGCCCAGAATGCCGGCCTGCGGCATGTTCAGGATCGGCGTCGACATCAGCGAGCCGTAGACTCCGCCGTTGGAGATGGTGAAGGTGCCGCCCTGGAGCTGTTCGAGGGTGAGCGCGCCGTCGCGGGCCTGTTTGCCGAGGTCGCCAATGCCCTTCTCGACCCCGGCCAGGGTGAGCTGGTCGGCGTCACGCAGCACCGGGACCACGAGGCCCTTCTCGGTGCCGACGGCGACGCCGATGTCATAGTGGTTCTTGTAGATCAGGTCCGTGCCGTCGATCTCGGCATTGACCGCCGGGATGTCCTTCAGCGCGGCGACCACGGCCTTCACGAAGAAGCCCATGAAGCCCAGCTTGACGCCGTGGCGCTTCTCGAAGGCGTCCTTGTAGGCAGTGCGCAGCGCCATCACGGCCGACATGTCCACCTCGTTGAAGGTGGTCAGCATGGCGGCGGTGTCCTGGGATTCCTTGAGCCGGCGCGCGATGGTCTGACGCAGGCGCGTCATGCGCACGCGCTCTTCGCGGGCGCCGATCGCGCGCGGCGCGGCGGGGGCGGGAGCGGCGGCAGGAGTAGCAGCGGGGGCCGGAGCAGCGGGGGCTTCGGCGGCGGGCGGATCACACGCGAGAGCGGCTAGCGCGTCGCCCTTGGTGATGCGGCCGTCCTTGCCGGTGCCGGCGATGGCGGCGGTGTCGAGTCTGGTCTCCTCGGCGATGCGACGCACCGACGGCGACAGCGGCAGGTTGGAGCCGGCGATCTGGGGCGCGGCCGCGGCAGGAGCCGGTTCGGCCTTGGCCGCGGGTGCGGCCTCCGCGGGCTTGGCGGGAGCGGGAGCGGGAGCGGCAGCGGCGCCGGCGCCTTCGGTCACCCTGCCCAGCACGGTTCCGGGAACCACGGTCGCGCCTTCGGGGGTCAGCACCTCGGAGAGCACGCCGTCGGCGGGCGAGGCCACCTCAAGCGAGACCTTGTCGGTCTCAAGTTCGACCAGGACATCGTCCTTCTTCACTGCATCGCCGGCCTTCTTCGACCACTTGGCGATGGTCGCCTCAG
>JANNVY010000186.1:0-9305 GCA_031408375.1 Pseudomonadota bacterium
CATCCCTGAAGGGATGGTCGTCACACTCCAGTCGGAGAACGGCATGCTGGGCATGGGCCCCTTCCCCTTCGCGGGTGAAGAGGACGCTGACCTGATCAACGCCGGCAAGCAGACGATCACTGAACTGCCCGAGACGTCCTATTTCTCGCCGGCCGACAGCTTCGCCATGATCCCCGGCGGGCACATCGACCTGTCGATCCTGGGCGCCATGGAAGTCGCCCAGAACGGCGACATCGCCAACTGGATGATCCCCGGCAAGCTGGTGAAGGGCATGGGCGGGGCGATGGACCTGGTGGCCGGCGTCAAGCGCGTGGTCGTGGTCATGGAGCACGCCAACAAGCACGGGCAGTCCAAGGTGCTGAAGGCCTGCACCCTGCCCTTGACCGGAACGAAGGTGGTCGAGCGCATCATCACCGACCTGTGCGTCTTCGACGTGAAGCCGGGCGGCGCGGGCCTCGAACTGCTGGAACTGGCGCCCGACGTCACCCTTGAGGAAGTCACGGCCAAGACCGAGGCGACCTTCACGGTTTCGGAAAAGCTGAAATCTTTGGCATAGTGGCCTGACAGGATTGAGTAAGCCGCTCTCGGAGGCGGCCCGGAGGGCGTTATGTCTGTGGGTTCCCTAGGCCGGAGTATCGCCGCCCCCCCGGCGGACGCCTCACGCATCGCGGCCATCCGAAACAAGCTCGACCTGCGCAGCGCCAGCGACATTGCGGGCTTTGGCGAGCGCGCGCGCAAGGACGTACTGGCCGGCATTGAGCGCCTGCTGACCGAGGTGCGCACCAATCCGCTGGGCGACGCCGCCGACAAGCTGAAGGGCGCCCAGGGCCGCATCGAGAAGCTGAATCCCAGCGAGCTTGCGCCGCGCGGCGGGCTGGACAATCTGTTCAACGGCCGCACCTCGCGGCTCCACCGCTTCCGCCGCGCCTTCGACGGCGTCGGCCACGCGCTGCAGGAACTGTCGGCGGAGCTGGGCGCGCGCGCGAAGAAGGTCGAGGGCCATTCCGGCGCGCTGAACGGTCTACATGAACAGGCCCGCACCCTGATCCTTGAACTCGACGCCTATCTGGACGCCGGCCGCGCCCGCCTTGCAGAAGCCAGAGCCGCCGCCGGCGACGCCGCGCCCGAACCCGCCGATCGCCTCGCCGCCCGGCTGGACGAGCTAAACCGCACACGCTCGGCAGCATTGCACCAGCTTCCGCTGATCCGTTTGGTGCAGAACGTCGAGGCCTTCCTGGCCGACGACCTGACCCGCGCCCGCGCCAGCCTCGACGCCTGGCGCGCCAGCTGGACCGAGTTGCTGGGCATCGGGCAAGGTGACCGCGTGCGGCCGCACATTCCGGCCCTGGCGGAGAGCAAGCTGAAGGCGATGCAGGCCAGCGGCCTAATCCTGGCGAGCCTGGCCGACCACAACGCCCGCCGCGCCGACGGCGAGACCCGCATGAAGGCCGCCGCAGCGTCAGCTCTGAAGGGCTAGGCTAGCGCGCGCTGGCGTCCGACCAGCCGACCAGCTCGCCCACCGCCTGGCTGTTGGCGGCGTCCAGCGCCTGGACGATGGCGCCCACGCGGTTGTCGCTGGCCGATTGACGGGCTTCGAAGGTGCGCTGGGCGACCACCGCGCGATCCGGATAGCGGACGATCTTGGCGTCGAACGTGACCACCGCCACCGGGGCCGCCCCGCGGCCGTTTTCGTAGCGGACCTCGAAGGCGCTGACATCCACGTTCAGCAGCAGGTTCGAGGACCGCATCTCGCTGCGGTCGATCAGGCTGACCACCCGGGCGCCGCGGCCAAAGGACTGGCGCAGGTTCTCCGCGAACATGGTGCGCGCCGGCGTGGCCCAGCGGGCGCCGGCGATATAGGCGACCTCGGAACCGGTCACGGTCAGGATCCGGTCACCACTGGCGGCGGCCGAGAAGTCGATGGTGGCCAGGCCGAGCGGCACCGTGCCCTGCCCCGCCACGCCGGCGGTCACGCCGGTGGGGCCAAAGCGATAGAGCTGGGCGGGCTCCGACTTGGGAAACAGCGACACGCAGCCGGCCAGGGCGACGGCGGCCACGGCGGCGAGGCCCGCGGCGAGCCTTTGAGGGGTAAGTCTCACGGTTGCACCTCGAGTTCCTTGGCGGGCGGCTTAGCGACGAGGCCCTGCGGATTGCTCCGCGCGTCCTCAATCAGCCGGTTCAGGTTTTCAGACGTTTCTTCCAGCGAATCGATCGCCTCGGTCAGCTGGGGCAGGCCGGTGGTGGCGAAGTCGTTGGTCGGACCATTGAGGTTGTGAATCACCTCCTTGGCTTCCTTGGCGGTCGCCTCCAGTTCGGCCGAGGCGCGCTCGAGGTTGCGCAGCGCACGCGCGCCATCGCCTTCCAGCATGTTGCGGCCGGCGCGGGACAGGAGCTCGAACTCGGCTGCGGCCTTCGCGGCGTTGTCGATGGCGACCTCCATCTTGGTGAAGAGCGTCTTGCGGGCCTTCAGCTCGGCGGTGATCTCGTCGACGTTCTTCACGGTGTTCGAGAAGTTTGTGATGTTCTCATCGGACAGCACGCGGTTGACGCGGTTCAGCGCCTCCACGGCCGAAGCCAGCACGGTCCCTGATCCCTGGAGCAACTCGGAGAACGGACTGGGCTGGCTCATGATCACGGGTACGGCGTCTTCGGGCAGGCCCGCCCTCAGCAAGGCCGCCTTTGGGCTGCCGGCGGTGATCTGGATGTAGTTCACGCCGGTGATGCCTTGCGGCTCCAGCATGGCGCGGCTGTCGGTCTTGATCGGCACCTCGGCGGTCAGGCGGGCCCGGGCGATCACCTTGTTGGGGTTCTGCCGGTCGAGCTGCAGGGCTGTGACCTCGCCCACCTTGATGCCGTTGAAGTGGACCTCCCCGCCCTCGGAGAGGCCCCGAACCGGGCCATAGAAGACGATGTCATAGACATCGTACTCCTTGGCGAACTGGAAGCGGGCCAGCCAGACGACGAACAGGATCAGGCCCAGGAACAGGACCAGGGTCGCAAGTCCGATCGCCGCGTAATGGGCGTTTCTTTCCATCAGTGCGTTCCTCGCGTCGCGGCGCGGCCGCGCGGGCCCAGGAAGTACTCCTGGATCCAGGGATGAGATGATCTTTCGAGTTCGGCCAGAGGCGCCTTGGCCACCACCTTCTTGTCCGCCAGCACTGCGACTTCGTCGCAGATGGAGTAGAGGCTATCGAGATCGTGGGTGATCATGAATACGGTCAGGCCGAGGTTGTCGGCCAGGCTGCGGATCAGCTCGTCGAAGGCAGCGGCGCCAATGGGGTCCAGTCCCGCAGTTGGCTCGTCCAGGAACAGCAGGTCCGGGTCCAACGCAAGCGCCCGGGCCAGGCCCACGCGCTTGCGCATGCCGCCCGAGAGCTCGGCTGGCTTCAGGTCGCCCGCCACATTGGGCAGGCCGACGAGGGCGATCTTCAGGTCGGCGATCTGGTCAGCCATGGCAGGCGGGATGCGGGTGTGTTCGATCAGCGGCGAGGCGACGTTCTCGCGCACGGTCAGGGACGAGAACAGCGCCCCCTGCTGGAACAGCACGCCCCATCGGCGCTCGACCGAACCGCGTTCCTCTTCGCTCATGTCCGTGGTGGCCTTGCCGAACAGCTTGATTACGCCGGCGTCCGGATCGCGCAACCCGATGATCGAGTTAAGAAGCACCGACTTGCCGGTGCCCGACCCGCCGACCACGCCCAGCACCTTCCCGCGCTCGACCGTGAGGTCGAGGTTCTCGTGGATCATGCGGCCGTCAAAGCCGTTGAAGACGCCCTGCACCTGGATCGGCGGGACGCTTCTGTCGTCCTCGTCAACGGTCACAGGTTCAGCTCCAGATAGACCATCGCGAAGATGGCATCGATGGTGATGATGGCGAAGATGGCCTGCACCACCGCCGAAGTGACGCGCTCGCCGAGGCTCTCGACATCGCCGCCGACCGCCATGCCCTGGCGCGCGCCGATGGCGGCGATCACCAGGGCGAAGACCGGCGCCTTGGACATGCCGACCCAGAAGTGCTGGGCGCCGACGTTTTCCTGGATCCGTTGCAGGAAGAAGGAGGGGCCGAGGTCAAGCTTGGCCCAGGCGACCATGGCGCCGCCGAACAGACCGGCCAGGTCGGCAACCAGGGTCAGGGCGGGCAGCATGATCAGCAGGGCGGCGAGCCTGGGCAGCACGAGGGCGTCGAAGGGATCAACGCCCATGACCTTCATGGCGTCTACCTCCTGGTTCATCTTCATCGCGCCGATTTCGGCGGCGAAGCTGGAAGCCGAGCGGCCGGCGAGCAGCACCGCGGTCAGGACCACGGCGAACTCGCGAAGCACCGAGACACCGATCAACTCGACGGCGAAGACGGCGGCGCCGAACTGCTGCAGCAGATCGGCGGCAAGGAAGGCGACAACAGCGCCGATGAAAAAGTTGGTGACGGCGATGATCGGAAGGGCGTCAAGGCCGGCCCGGTCGATCTGACTGAACCAGGCGGCCCAGCGGATACGCCTGGGCTGCACGATCGCGCGTCCGGCCGTCGCCAGCAGGTGACCGTTGAAGACCAGGGTGCGGTAAAGTTCGGCCCCGAACTCCGCGACGCCGCGGCCGATCTTCTCAAGGGTGCGAACAAAGGGGTCGACGCGAACAATGGCGCGCTCGGCCCGCTCATCGACCGAATCGACCAAGGCCACGATGCGCGCCGTTTCAGGCCGCGTGGCGAACACCTCAGCGGGGATTTTTCCGCCGCCGGCCTTGAGCAGGATGAAGGCTCCGGCCGTGTCCATCCTGCCCAGATCGACGATGTCCCAAAGGCGGAAAGGCTGGCCACGCATGGCGTTCAGCAACCTGCGACCGGCATCTCCCATGCCTGCGGCCGTCCAGTCGCCCGACAGGGCGAGGACGGGACCTTGCGGGCCCTGGTCGATTCTGAATCCGGCCGCTCGCATGAACCCCCTCATAGCAGAGCCTAAGTGGGATTAACCCGCCGACCCCGACACGGAAACACCCGAGATCGTCGATCGAGGCGAAACCGACGTTTCCGCCACAGCCTGTGTCAGTTGAGAAACAGTCTCTTCTCAACCGATAAACGCATTCGACGGCCGTCCGTCCTCCAGTCGAGCGGTCTCCACCCCGGCTCCGGACCCACAAAACCAACGGATTCTCCTGAGTTGCGAATGGTTCTCATTCGTGTCACCTAGCCGGCGACAGTCGAAGGCTTACCGTTCATGACCCCAAATCGCTTGCTCGTGCTCGCTCTGATCGCCGCGGCGGCCCTGGCCGCCTGCACCGACGGGGCGGACCGGGCCCAGCCGGGTGCGCCCGCCGGCGCCGGCGTCGTGAACCTGTACACCGCAAGGCATTACGACTCCGACGCCCAGATCTATGACGCCTTCACCAAGGCCACCGGCATCCAGGTCCGCCGTATCGAGGCGCCCGCCGACCAGTTGATCGCGCGCATGAAAGCCGAGGGACCGTCCAGCCCCGCCGATGTGCTGGTGATCGCCGACGCCGGTTCGATGTCGATCGCCGCCGACGCCGGACTGCTGCAGGCCAATCGCTCCCCAGCGCTTGAGGCGATGGTCCCGGCTCACCTGCGCGACGGTCAGGATCGCTGGTACGCCATCTCGCGGCGCGCCCGCATCGTCGCATACGACACCGCGCGCGTCCGGCCCGAGGAGGTCGCCACCTACGAGCAGCTCGCCTCGCCCCGCTTCAAGGGCAAGCTCTGCGTCCGCTCGTCGGACAACCCCTACAACCTCAGCCTGATGTCGGCGCTGATCGAGCGCTGGGGCGTGGGCAAGGCGCGCGCCTGGGCCAAGGGCGTCGTCGCCAACATGGCCCGCCCGCCCCAGGGCGGCGACATAGACCAGATCCGCGCCGTCGGCGCCGGCCAGTGCGAGATCGCGATCACCAACAGCTACTACTACCTGCGCATCGCCGCCTCGACCGACGCGGCCGACAAGGCCTTGGTCTCACGCGTCGTGCTGGGCTGGCCCAACCTCGACGGGCGCGGCGCGCACATCAATGTCTCCGGCGCCGGCATCGCAGCCCATGCGCCCAACAAGGCCAACGCCGAGCGCTTCCTGAAATTCCTGCTGGAAGCCAAGGCCCAGGGCATCTTCGCGTCGGCCACGAACGAGTTCCCGGTCGTGGCCGGGACCGCCATGCCCGAGCGGGTCGCGAAATACGCCGCCCTGCCCGCCGATCCCCTCCCGGTGGAAACCTACGGCCGCTACCAAGCGCAGGCGCAGCGGCTGTTCGAAGAGGCGGGCTGGCGGTGAACGCGGCCGCGGATATCCATCCGCGCGCCTCCGCCCGGCCTCGCCACGGACCGGGCCTGCTCCACCTCGCCGCCATCGTGGCCGCCATCATCGCGCTGGCGCCGCTGGTCGCCGTGGTGGTCACCGCCTTCGGCCCCGGCGCCGCCAGCCTGAACAGCGAGACCTTCGCCCGCTACGCCCTGAACTCGCTGGCGCTTGCGGCCCTGGTGGCGATCGGCGCCGGCGTCCTTGGCGCGGCGGCCGCCTGGCTGGTGGTCATGCATCGCTTTCCCGGCCGCGACCTGTTCGCCTGGGCGCTGGTGCTGCCACTGGCCGCCCCGGCCTTCGCCATGGCCTACGGCTATGCCGACCTGTTCGATGTCTCCGGACCGATCCGGACCGCCCTGCGCGGCCTGTTCGGCCGGGATGTGCCGCTGGAGATGCGATCCCTGCCCGGGGCCGCCATCGTCCTGTCCCTGGCCTTCTATCCGTACGTCTACCTGACCCTGCGCGCGGCGCTGGTGAACCAGTCGGTCGCGGCGCTGGAGGCGGCCCGGTCGCTGGGTCGCACGGCGGGCGGCGCCTTCTGGGCGGTCACCCTTCCCATGGCGCGACCGGCGCTGGCGGCGGGGATGGCGCTGGCGGTGATGGAGACGCTGGCGGACTACGGCGCCTCGTCTTTCCTGGGGGTCCAGACCCTGACCACCGGCGTGGTGCGGGCCTGGTCGGTGTTCGGCTCGACGGCCGAGGCCGCGCGCCTGGCCCTGCCGCTGCTCGGCGCGGCGGCGGTGCTACTGCTGATCGAGCGCCTCAGCCGCACCAACCGTACCGCCGACGTCGGCCCCTCGCGCTGGCGGCCGCTGCCGACCACGGAACTCACCGGCGCGGGCCGGTGGCTGGCGCCGCTGTTCTGCGCAAAGCTGATCGTGCTGGGCCTGCTGCTGCCGGCTGGCTGGCTGGCGTGGCGGGGGCTGAGCGTCCAGCCTGACACCATCCGACTTCTGCACGGCGGGCTCAACGCCCTGACCCTGGCGGTCGCGGCAGCCATCTTCACCACCCTGCTGGCCGCCGCCCTGGCATTGGGGTCGCGCAAGAACCGCCTGCTCGCCCGCCTGACCAGCCTCGGCTACGCGACGCCGGGCGCGGTCATGGCCATCGGCCTGCTGGCGCCCGCGGGCTTCCTGTGGCGCGGCATGGCCGGGGCCGCTGGCGGCTTCGCGGTCGCCATTGCCTTGCTCATGCTGGCCTATGCCGCCCGGCTGATGGCCGCCGCCGTGGAGCCCATCGACGCAGGCCTCGAAAGGGTCACGCCGTCTATGACCGGAGCCGCTCGCATGCTGGGCCAGACCGAGGCCGGGGCTGCGCTGCGCGTCGAGTTGCCGATGGCGTCGGGGGCGCTGGTGACCGCCACCCTGCTGGTCTTCATCGACGTGCTGAAAGAGTTGCCGGCAACGGTGATCCTGCGCCCCTTCGGGTTCGATACTCTGGCGGTGATGGCCGACTACTACGCCAAGGACGAACGGCTGGCCGACGCGGCCTGGCCGGCGCTGTTGATCGTTCTGGTCTCGATTCCGGCGGTGATCTGGCTTACGCGGCGGGTTGGCGCGTCGCGCCCCGGAGCCCCGCTTTGAGCGCCCTGACCGCCGAACACCTGAGCAAGCGCTACGGCGACAAGCTGGCCGTGAACGATGCCGGCCTGACGCTCGCCGGCGGCCAGATCACCTGCCTGCTCGGCCCATCGGGCTGCGGCAAGAGCACCCTGCTCCGCCTCATCGCCGGACTGGAGACGCACGACGCAGGAACCGTTCGGACGCCCGATCGCGTGCTGTCGGCCACCTCGACGTTCGTCCCGCCCGAGCAGCGCGACATCGGCCTGGTGTTCCAGGACTACGCCCTGTTCCCGCACCTGACCGTCGCCCAGAATGTCGCCTTCGGCCTGGCCCATATTCCAGCCCGCGACCGCGACTCCCGCGTCACCGCCCAGCTTGAGCGGGTCCGCATGGCCGACCGGGCAAGCGCCTATCCCCAAGCCCTGTCCGGCGGCGAACAGCAGCGCGTGGCGCTGGCGCGGGCGCTGGCCCGCGAACCGGGCGTGGTGCTGCTGGACGAGCCCTTCTCGGGCCTGGACGGCCGCCTGAAGGCCGAGGTGCGCGCCGCATCCCTGGCCGCCCTGCGCGCTTCGGGCGCGGCGGTGCTGGTGGTCACCCACGACGCCGAAGAGGCCATGATGATGGCCGACGACCTGGCGCTGATGAAACACGGCCGCATCCTGCAGACCGGTTCGCCGCGCGACTGCTACCTTGCGCCCGCCTCGGCTTCGGCGGCGCGGCTGCTGGGCGACACGATCGAACTGCCCGCGACGCTCGACGGCGCGGTCGCCATCACCGCCTTCGGCAACATTCCGGCCAAGGGGTCAGGCGCCGCGACCCTGGTCGCCCGCCCGGAAGCCTTCCGCATCGATCCCGAAGGCGTAGAAGCCCACGTCACCACCGTAAACTTCGGCGGCCCCTTCGTGCTGGCGGGCGTGACCGCCGGCGGCCAGACCGCCGTCGCGCGGGTGCCGCAAGCGCTCGCGCCCCGCCCGGGCGACACCGTGCGCATCAGGCTGGAGCCGGCGTTCTGTACAGTGTTTGCGACAGAGGGCTAAGGCTTCAGCCCAGTCTCCATTCAATCGGAAAATTGATGACGGAGCCATCGCAGCGGACGCCGTCGACTGTCGCAGGTTGAAGCCGGACTTTCGGCATGAGCTTCGGCGTAGCCGCGCCAAATCCAAAGCCTGCTGGTTCTTCCGAGACCACTCTGCAATCGGTCAACGTCTCATCGAGTTGCAATTGACACGCGACGGTAGCGCGCCCGGACGTGCGCGTCCTGATCGCCTTGCTAGGAAACAGCGACGCCATCATCTTGCCGGTCGGCGCCACGGTCCATCGAGGGTTTGTCACGACCGCCGTTGGAGCCCGCTCCGCCTCGGTGGGGCACTTCCCCGACGCGGCTGGTTCAGCGGCCAGAGCTGATGGCCCCGCCGAAGCGATAATCAGGCTGCATGCGACGAGTGCACCC
>JANNVY010000187.1:0-3272 GCA_031408375.1 Pseudomonadota bacterium
CTCATCTTGTCGACCCAGTCCTTGGCCTCGATGGCGTAGGACGAGCCGAAAAGGCGCGTCAGCCCGGGGTGGGCCACGGGGATGTGCAGGGCGTCGGAGTAGTTGTCCGAGACGTTCTTCCAGTTGACTGACCGGGGCCGAAGCGTCACCCGCCCCTGGGGGATCAGGTCCTCGAAGGCGTGGGGCGCAATCTCGGCGTCATAAGGCGCCATCATCTCGGCCACCGTGGTGGCGCCGGCGTCAGGCTGGGCGAAGCGCACGAAGACAAAACCGCGCCAGATCTCCATGCCCAGGGGCACCAGGCTGTTGGCCGCCTTGTCGAGGTCCTCGAATCCCTGCCACTTCGGCGCGCCGCGCAAGGACCCGTCCAGGTCGTAGGCCCAAGCGTGGTACGGGCAGGTCAGGCGCAGGCCGCAGTTGCCCTGGCCGTCGGCCAGCTTGAAGGCGCGGTGGCGGCAGACGTTGTGGAACGCCCTCACCTCCCCGTCATTGCCGCGCAGCACCAACGCCCGCTCGCCCAGCAGGTCCAGCGTCATGTAGTCGCCCGGCTCGGGCACGTCGTTGAGGTGGCAGACCAGCTGCCAGGTCGTGCGGAATAGCGCCTCGCGCTCGAGCTCGAAGAAGCCCTGATCGTAATACATCCAGGCGGGCAGGCTCTTGTCTGGCTGCATGGGGAGGGGCTCCGGGGCGAACTATACGAGTGTATAGCAATTGAATCGCGTCCAAGTCACCCCTGGGCGCGCGTCCCCACGAACCGGTCCACCCAGAACTTCGCCGTCGTGGCCGCCTCGGAGGCCGAGAAGTTCGACGGATCGAGGCACAACTCCAGCCACAGGCCGTCAAGCATGGCGCTGAGGCCCAGCGCCCCGACACGGGCATCGACCTTGGTCCCCCTCGCCTTCGCCAGGGCGGCCAGCAGCCGCTCGATGCGGGTGCGGTAGGCGGCGTAGGTCTCGGCGTGGATCCCGGCCGCGCCCGCGTCGGAGCGGACCAGTCCCCAGAATGCCAGCCAGGCGGCCAGCAGGTCGCGGTCGGCGATCGAGGGCGCGAAGCTGGCGATCAGAAAGGCGTCCATGCGGGCTTGCGGATCATCGCCCGCCTTGGCCAGGGCTGCGTCCAGCGCCGCGTCCACCCGGCCGGTGGCGTAGCGGTAGGCCTCGTTCAGCAGATTGTTGAAGCAGCCGAAGTGGTGGCGCAACAACCCCGGGGACACGCCCGCCCGCGCGGCGACATCGCGCACCGACACGGCGCCCAGCCCCTTTTCGGCGAGGCTCCCGAGGGCGGCCTCGATGAGGGCGCGGCGGCGGACCGACTGTTCCTGACGCTCGCTCAACGCTCGCGCCGCGCGAACCCGGCGAGCACTTCCACGAACCAGCGCGCTGCCGTCAGCGAGCCAAGGTCGCCGACCTCGCAGGCGGGGTCGTATTCGGTCAGGTCCACGGCGCCGACCTTGGGGTGGGCGCCGATGACGCGCGCGGCGTCGAAGAAGTCGTGCACCGACATCCCGCCCGGACGCGCGCCCGGCGCGGCGGGGAACTGGCCGCGGTCGATCACGTCGATGTCGAAGTCGACATAGATGCGGTCGGCGAGTTTCGAGAGGCGCTCAAGCTCCTGGACCACGAGCTTCACAGTCCCGGTCTCGCGGCACTCGCGCGCTGTCCTGACCGAGATGCCCGCGTCCATCGCCGCGTGGTGGGCGCGACGGGTGTTGGCGAACGGGGCCAGGCCGATCTGGCTGATGCGCTTGCCGTCCAGCCCGTCCTCGAGCAGCGCCTTGATCGGGTTGCCGTTGTTGAGGCCGCAATCGGTGTCGCGCAGGTCGAAGTGGGCGTCGAGGGTCAGTACCGCGACCTTGTCCAGCGGACCCAGGCCGTGGACGCCGGGGCGGGTCACGGCGTTGTTGCCGCCGGCGATGATGGTCAGGGCGCGGCTGCCGGTCTGGGCCGCGACGGCGTCGCGGATCGGCTCGAAGGCGTCGGCCGGCGGGACGATTTTCAAAGCCACGTCGCCGGCGTCATGGACCCGCAACACCGAGAGGTCGGTGGCGGTCTCCAGATCGTAGGTGCTCATGCGCGGCAGAGCGCGGCGGAGCGCGGCCGGCGCCAGGTCGCAGCGGCCCGGCGTCAGGGAACGCTCGCCCAGCGGCGCGCCGATCAGGGCGACGGGGGCGTCGGGATGATCGCCCAACAAGTCGGCGGCCGACAGCCAGCTCTTGCACTCGGACACGCCAAGGTCTTTCGGGGGATCGCGCGTGGTCATGGCCAAGGCCTAGCCTAGCCGTGCGGCGCCTGTCCATTTAAGACAACCCGCATGTGGGACACTCTTCTGCTTGATTGCCACGCCGCGACCATGGTCGCCGGCGGCCAGGCCTACGGGGCCATCAGGGACGCGGCGATCGCCATCGAGGATGGACGAATCGCCTGGATCGGCCAGCGGCGGACGCTTTCGACAGACATGGAATCCCTGGCCGGGGAGGTCCGCTCCCTCGGCGGCGCCTGGGTGACGCCGGGGCTGGTCGATTGCCACACCCATCTGGTCTTCGGCGGCGACCGCGCGCCGGAGTGGGAGAAGCGGCTCAACGGCGCGACCTACGAAGAGATCGCCCTGGCCGGCGGCGGCATCCTTTCCACCGTCAAGGCGACCCGCGCCGCCAGCGAGGATGAGCTGGTGCGCAGCGCCTTGCACCGCCTCGCCGCCCTGACCGCCCAGGGGGTGACCACGGTCGAGGTAAAGACTGGGTATGGCCTGGATCTGGACAACGAGCTGAAGTGCCTGCGGGCCGCCTCGCGGCTTGGGGAACTGGGCCGGGCGCGGGTATCGCGAACCCTACTGTCAGCCCACGCCGTGCCGCCGGAATTCAAAGCCGACAGAACCGCTTACGTCGACCTGATCGTAAATAAGATCACCCCCGCCGCCGCCCGCGAGGGCCTGGCGGACGCGGTCGACGCCTATTGCGAGACGATCGGCTTCACGGTGGCCGAGATCGAGCGGGTCTTCACCGCCGCCGCGGCCCACGGCCTGAGGGTCAAGCTGCACGCCGAGCAGCTCAGCGACATGGGCGGGGCCGCGCTGGCCGCGCGCCACGGCGCCCTGTCGGCAGACCACCTCGAGCACCTCGGCGCCGACGGCGTCGCCGCCATGGCCAGGGCGGGGACCGTCGCGGTCCTGCTGCCCGGCGCCTACTACTTCCTGCGCGACCAGACGCCGCCGCCGGTCGCGGCGCTGCGCGAGGCCGGCGTCCCCATGGCGGTCGCCACCGACTGCAACCCGGG
>JANNVY010000188.1:0-5381 GCA_031408375.1 Pseudomonadota bacterium
ATCAAGGCGCTGGAGGTCGACGAGCAGTCCGGGATCGGCTGGTGGGTGCTGGCCATTTGCCGCGAGAAGGCCGGCGATGTACGCAGCGCCATCACCTGCTACGAGACGGCGCTACGCCTGCTGCCGGACCACGCCGAGATCGCCAACGACCTTGGTCGCCTTGCCTATATGCTGGGCATGAAGGACGTGGCGGAGAAGCTCTTCGCCCACTTCCTGGCGCGCTACCCCGGCCATGTGGAAGGCGCCAACAACCTGGCATGCGCCCTGCGCGATCAGGAGCGCTTCGAAGAGGCCGTCGAGCTTTTGCGACCGGTGATCTACGCGGAGCCGGAGAGCGCGCTGCTGTGGAACACACTAGGGACCGTGCTGAACGAACAGGGTGAAATCGAGCAGTCGATCACCTTCTATGACGAGGCCCTGCGGCTTGATCCGGACTTCGCCAGGTGCCGCTACAACCGGGCCAACGCGCGACTCTCGACCGGCGATGCGGCGCACGCGCTACAGGACGTCGAACTGGCCCTGCCCGGCGCGGTGCTGGAGAGCGAGATCAGCATGATGAAGCTGGCCCGCGCCACCATGCAGCTGTGCGCGGGCAAGGTGGGCGAAGGCTGGGACGGCTATGAGGAGCGGTTGGCCCCGACCTTCGGCGACGTCACCCATTTCGCCATCGAGCGTCCGCGCTGGCAGCCCGGCCAGGACCTGAACGGCAAGTCCATCGCCGTGATCGGCGAACAGGGATTGGGCGACGAGGTCATGTTCGCCAACGTCCTTCCCGACATAGCCGAGGCCATCGGCGAGCACGGTCATCTGACCATCGCGGTCGAGCACCGGCTGGTGGCGCTGTTCCAGCGCACCTTCCCCGACGCCACGGTCGGCGCCCACGCCACCTACAAGGTCGATACCCACATCCTGCGCGGCGCCCCCTTCGTGGATGACTGGTCGACGATCGATTGCTGGGCCCCGATCGCGTCCCTGCTTCGCCAGCATCGCCGGTCGCCGGATGCGTTTCCGGCACGTCCGCGCTTCCTGCACGCCGACCCGGCGCGAGTCGGATACTGGCGCGACCTCCTCGACGGACTGGGCGGACAGCCCAAGATCGGTATTCTGTGGAAGAGCCTCAAGCTGGACGCAGCGCGGCGCCGTTACTTCTCACCCTTCGACCAGTGGAAACCGGTGCTGGAACGCGAGGGCACGACCTTCGTGAACCTCCAGTACGGCGACTGCGAGCGCGAACTGGCCGAGGCCCACGCCGCCGGCATCCGTATCTGGAACCCTCCGGGAATCGACCTGAAGGACGACCTGGACGAGGTCGCGGCCCTGACCTGCGCCCTCGACCTGATCATCGGCCCCGCCAACGCCACGACCAACATCGCGGCGGCTTGCGGCGCGGCGGTGTGGCTGATCTCGACGCCCGGGGCCTGGCCCCGGCTGGGGACCGACCGCTACCCCTGGTATCCGCAGGTGCGGGTGTTCATGCCCCAGGCCTTCAACCGCTGGGACCCGGTCATGGCCGAGGTCGCCGAGGCTCTAAAAGCGGCATTCTAGGAACCCCTCGGCGGGCTGGGCCGTTTGACTTGTCGAAGGTGAAGCTGCGCGACTCCTGAGCGCGGCCTTGCCGGGCGCCGACGGCGCCGACAAGGGAGACCCAGATGACCAACCCCGTCAACGCGGCCAATCCGGCAGCGCACCGCGAAACCAACCCCGACGCCCCCCATGCGCGCCCGGCGAAGCGCACTCTCTCCGAGGGCGAAACGCCCGATCAGCTGAAGACCAAGAACGCAGAAGACCGCCAGGAGGCCCTGATCGACGAAGGCGTCGAGGAATCCTTCCCGGCCAGCGATCCACCCTCGGTGAAGCGCATCACTTGATCGCCGGGCATCACATCTATTGGGCCCGTGGCGGGACCGTCGCGGGCCCTTTTAGCGCACCGCGCGCCGCCGGCGCCGCCAGACATGGATATCGCGCGCCAAATGGGCCTTGCGAAAGCCGCGCCCGGAGACGAGCCGTTTGAAATCCGCCCAGTTGTCGAAGTGCTGCAACTGGACCCGGTAGTAGTTGACGTACTCCAGGACAGCGAGCGCCGTGAGCGAGGTCGCGGCAATCCGGGCTGGCGTCCAGCCGCCTCCGGCGAGCGCAAACTCCGCCCCTGTCGCAATCAGGGCCGCGACTGCGAGCGCCAGCGTCGGCGCCTCGACAGCGGCCAGCCTGGGGAGCCAGGCAGCCATGGCCCCGCGCGAGCCTTCAAGCTGACGCAAGGCTGCGCGCCAATAGACCGCCCCGACGACCAGCAACGCCGCGCACGCTATTGCCGCGATCACCAGCGCCGGGGTCAGCGTTCCACCGGCCCAAAAGACGAGTCCAATTGCGAACCCCGGGACGAACAGAACATTGGCGGCTTCCAGCTGCCAGTAGGCGCGCAGCCGACGCGTCACGGGACCTTCCATCCGCCCTGCCCCTTCCCCCTAGAACCACGCCCGCAGGCCGACAACGAAGCGCGTGTTCTGGACGTCCTCGCCCATGGCCCTCGTCAGATCGGCGGTGGCGCCGAGATCGCGCTCCCAGCTGACGCCGATATAGGGCGCGAATTCGCGGCGCACTTCGTAGCGGAGCCTCAGACCCAGTTCCACGCCGGTGGCTCCCGGACCGATGCCTATCTCGGGGATTTCCTGGGCGGAAAGACCGATCTCGGCCTGGGACTGCAAGACCAGCCGCTGGGTCAGGCGCAGGTCCCAGGAGCCTTCGAGTCGGGCGCGCAGGTCGCCATCTTCCGACAGGAACAGCGCGCCTTCAGCCTCGACCCAGTAGGGCGCGAGCATCTCGAAGCCGACGACGGCATAGGTCTTCGAAGGCCCCGGCTCCAGGTCGTGGCGCACCCCGAACTGGAGATCTGTGTAGCGGCCGACGGCGCGCGAATAGAGCGCCTGAATCTCTGCCTGTTCGACTCCGTCGCCTGAGCCTTCGCCCTCGGTCTTCACGACCAGCCGATTGAGATCGCCGCCCCACCAGCCCTCGACATCCCAGCGATAACCGCCGCCGGAACCCGCCTTGTACTCGGCGATGTTGGCCATCAGCTTCGAAACGGGTGTGCCGCCGTGCTCGGCGGTGAGGACACGACGCGCGCGTTCCATCTCCCCAGCACCGAAGTAGCGGTCCGCCAAGGCGTCGGTCGCGGCCGCGGGGGCCGCCGCCACGCCGACCGGCAGGTCGGCCCCTCTCGCGGCGCCAGCAACCTGAGCGCCCGCCGCCGCACGGTGGGCCGCGTGCGGATCAACGGTCACCGCCTCGGACGCCGCTTCCGCGGCCGGTGACAGGTGTCCGGCGTGGGGATCCACCGCCGGAGCGGCAGCGGCCGCACGATGGGCCGCATGTGGATCGACGGGCGGGGACACGGGCGGCGCTTCGACCGAAGGGGCCGCCGGGGCGGCGGGGTGGTGTCCGGCGTGGGGATCGGCCGCCTGGGCCAGAGCGGGCGCCGCCACGGCGAGGACTGCGGCGACGGCGAAGGCCGCTGTCAGGATGTTCCTCACGCCGCGTCTCCCTCGGCGGGCCGCACCTTGAACACCTGAAACATGCCGGCGTGCATGTGGTACATCATGTGACAGTGGAAGGCCCAGTCACCGGCCTCGGCGGTCATGTCGAAGGTGACCTTGCCGCCGGGCAGGACGTTGACCGTGTGCTTGCGCGGCATGTGACCGACGGGCCCGTGGACCAGCTCGAAGAAGTGGCCGTGCAGGTGGATCGGGTGGGTCATCATGGTGTCGTTCACCAAGGTGACGCGCACCCGCTCACCGGCCCGGAAAGCGTACGGCGGCGGATTCTCGCTGAACTTCTTGCCGTCGAATCCCCAACTAAAGCGCTCCATGTTGCCGGTCAGATGGATCGCCATGGCGCGGTCAGGCGCGCGTTGGTCGGGGTTCGACTCGAGGGCCTCCAGGTCGGTGTAAACGAGCACGCGGTGGCCGACGCTCTCCAGCCCCTGCCCGGGCTCGCCGGTCCGGTCCACCGGCATGGGCGCGATCATCTGGACGTTGGGGCCGATGGCGACCTGCGGAGCGTTGGCGGGGTTGAGCATGCTCATGTCCATGCCCGGCATCTCGGCCATCAGGTCCGCGCCCCGCACGCGGGGCGCGGCCATGCCGGGCGCGGCAGCCGCGGCGGCGGGCGGGACCGCGTGGCCCATGGCGGCGTGGTCGACCGTCGATGCGCCATGCGAGGACATGTCCATGCCCATGTCACGCATGGTTCCCAGCGGCCGCTCGCGCAGCGGCGGGATTTCGGCGCTCATGCCGGCACGCGGCGCCAGGGTGGCGAGCGCCATGCCCGAGCGATCCACCGCTTCGGCGACCAGGGCGTAGGCACGGTCCTCGCGCGGCTCGACGATGATGTCGTAGGTTTCGGCGTTGCCGATCTGGAACTCGTCCACCGTAACGGGCCGCACATGCTGTCCGTCCGCCTGGACCACGGTCAGGCGCAAACCCGGAATGCGGACGTTGAAGATCGTCTGGGCCGCGGCGTTGACAAACCTCAGCCGCACCCGTTCGCCGGGCCTGAACAGGCCGGTCCAGTTGTCCGCTGGACCGTGGCCATTGACCAGAAAGGTGTAGATCGCGCCGGTCACGTCCGAGATGTCGGTCGGATCCATCAGCATGGCGGACCATTCGGCCCGCTCGGCGAGGGTCTGGTCGCGGCCCGCAAGCAGCCCGGCGAAGGTCTGCTTCTGTAGTTGAACACCCCGCCCTGCTGCTTCATTCGCTGGAAGATCTGATGCGGGTGCATGAAGCTGAAGTCAGAAAGCACCACGACGTGCTCCCGATCGTAGGCCACGGGATCGGCTCCGGCGGGATCGATCACCATGGCCGCATAGTGGCCCTCCTGCTCCTGCAGGCCGGAGTGGCTGTGATACCAATAGGTGCCGTACTGCCGAATGGGGAATTCGTAGGTGAAGGTCTCTCCGGGCTTGATGCCGGGGAAACTCACGCCCGGCACGCCATCCATCTGAAAAGGCACCAGCAGGCCATGCCAGTGGATGGAGGTATCCTCGGCCAGGGTGTTGGTGACCGACAACCGCACATTCTGGCCTTCCCGCAGCCGGATGAGGGGTCCAGGCACGGTGCCGTTGATGGCGACGGCATGACCGGGCTTGCCGTCGACCCGGTGGCGGACGTGGCCGACGGTCAGGTTGATGGAGTCGCCAGACAGCGCGTCGGGCCGCGCCAGACCGGCCGTACCGCTTCGGGCCCAGGACGGCAGCAGGCCTGTCAGCGCCGCGCCGCCGCCAAGCGCCGTGACGGCCCTCAGCAGGCGGCGGCGGTCGATCTCATGTCTGGGCGAAGGTTTCCGCACGTATCCTCATCTTTCGGCATCCGGATCGGCCAGGAAGC
>JANNVY010000189.1:0-1542 GCA_031408375.1 Pseudomonadota bacterium
CGGCGGTCGAGGCCCTGGCGCGGGTCGGGCGCGAGTTGAAGCCGGCCAGGTCGAAATGGCGGCCCTTCACCAAGGTTTCGGAGGTGCGCGGCGTCTACCTCTGGGGGCCGCCGGGGCGGGGCAAGTCCATGGTGATGGACCTGTTCTTCGACGGCGCGCCAGCCCTGCCGAAGCAGCGGCGCCACTTCCACGCCTTCATGGGCCAGGTCCACGCCCTGGTGCGCCAGTGGCGCGAGGGCTCGCCGGCCCAGCGCAAGGCGACCTTCGGTCTGCACAAGGGCGAAGACCCGATCGAGCCGGTCGCGACGGTGATCGCCGCCGAGGCGCGGCTGCTGTGCTTCGACGAGCTGCAGGTCACCGACATCGCCGACGCCATGATCCTGGGCCGGCTGTTCGAGGCGCTGTTTGACAGGGGTGTGACCCTGGTGGCCACCTCCAACCGGCCGCTGGATGATCTCTACAAGGACGGCATAAACCGCCAGCTGTTCACGCCGTTTATCGATCTGATTCGTGCACGGTGCGAGGTGGTCCGGGTCGCCGGCCCGCGGGACTTCCGCCTCGACCGGATGCTGGGAAAGCAGGTCTATTTCTCTCCGATGGACGCGCAATCCAGGGCAGGATTCGACGACCTGTGGCGCGACCTCACCGACGTGAACCGTGAGGTCGGGGCGGTCGTGGAGGTGCTGGGCCGGCATCTGGAGTTCCCCCGCGCCGTGGGCGGACAGCTCCGCGCCTCCTTCGACGACCTCTGCATCCAGCCGCTGGGGCCGCAGGACCACCTGGCCATCGCCGCGCGCTTCCACACCGTGTTTCTGGAAGGCGTCCCCATCCTCGGGCCCGAGCACCGCAACGCCGCCAAGCGGCTGGTGACCCTGATCGACGCGCTCTACGAGGACCGCGACAGGCTGGTGGTGCTGGCGCAGGCGGAGCCCGAAGCGCTCTACCGCCTGGGCGACGGGTCCTTCGAATTCGAGCGCACCGCCTCGCGCCTGCGCGAAATGCAATCCGCGGCCTACCTTGAGGGCCCGCGCGGCTGAGAGCGCGCCCGACCCGGACCCGAACACCGCCGGATCGTTGGTCGACAGCAATCCCCATGCTTGACCGCTGGCGGACGGAATGACAGCGTTCCGCGAACCGTAATCCACGGCAGAGGGGAGTCACACGATGAATCTGAAGACCACGATGATGGCGGCGGGCGCGGCGCTGGCGCTTGCACTTGCGACAGCCTCTCCGGCGGCCGCGGCGCCCATACCCAACGGCGGCGTCACCGTCGAGGACATGGTCCGCTTCCTGCAGTCGAAGGGATACAAGGCAGAGGTCAAGACCGGCTCGACCGGCCGCTACATCTCCAGCGCCGCGAGCGGCCTGAACTTCGACGTCTATTTCTACGATTGCGTCTCGAGCCGCTGCGCCTCGGTGCAATTCGAGGCGGGCTTCAACCTGACCAACGGCATCACCGCGGCCAAGATCAACGAGTGGAACCGCGACAAGCGCTACCTGAAGGCCTACGTGGATACCGGCGCAGACCCGCACGTTTCGATG
>JANNVY010000190.1:0-2228 GCA_031408375.1 Pseudomonadota bacterium
ATCGCGCTGAAGGCCGGGGCCGGCATGCCGGGCGCGGCCTTGACTGGAGCGCCGCTCGGTTCAGGCACGATGAAGCTGGTCCCGGTGGCCCCGGGCTGGGCCGGACGCAGGGCCGCGCTCGCGCTGGGGGCCTTTTGCTGGGGAGCTCCGCCGCACGCGGCCGACAGCATGGCCGCCCCCAAGGCGCCGAGCGTGGCGTAAGCACTGATCTTCATACTCAATCCTCAACCCGGAGCGGCGGCTCCAAGCCAGAGGAATGGGTGAGCGCGGCGGACGTTCCGCCGGCCCCTGCAAACGAAAAGGCCGCCGGTTTCCCGACGGCCTCTCAACTAAGCGTAGATATCAACCGGCGCCTACTCCGCCAGTTGGGCCGCCTCATCCAGGCTGGGCGCGCTGGGGGCGCCGCCGGCTTCGATCTCGAACCCGAGCTTGCCGTCCTTCAGCACGATACGGACGTGGCCGCCGCGAACCAGCTTGCCGAACAGGATCTCGTCGGCCAGCGGCTTCTTGACGTGCTCCTGGATGACGCGGGCCAGCGGGCGGGCGCCGTAGAGTTCGTCGAAGCCGTTCTTGGCCAGCCAGTCGGCCGCGTCGTCGGACAGGTCGACGGTGATATTGCGATCGGCCAGCTGGGCCTCCAGCTCGAGCACGAACTTGTGCACGACCTGGCGGATGACTTCCGGCGGCAGCGGGTTGAAGGCCACGATCATGTCGAGGCGGTTGCGGAACTCCGGCGAGAACAGGCGCTGGATGGCCTTGTCGTCCTCACCCTCGACCTTGCCGCGGCCGAAGCCGATAGAGGCCTTGGCGTTGTCGGCGGCGCCGGCGTTGGTGGTCATGATCAGGATGACGTTCCTGAAATCGACCTTCTTGCCGACCGCGTCGGTGAGCACGCCGTGGTCCATGACCTGCAGCAGGATGTTGTAGACGTCCTGGTGGGCCTTCTCGATTTCGTCCAGCAGCACGACCGCATGCGGGTGCTGGTCGACGGCGTCGGTCAAGAGGCCGCCCTGGTCATGGCCGACGTAGCCCGGAGGGGCGCCGATCAGGCGGCTGACCGTGTGCCGCTCCATGTATTCGCTCATGTCGAAGCGCAGCAGCTCGATCCCGAGAGTGGCGGCCAATTGCTTGGCCACCTCGGTCTTGCCGACGCCCGTCGGGCCCGAGAACAGGTACGAACCGATGGGCTTCTGCGGATCGCGCAGGCCGGCGCGGGCCAGCTTCATCGAGGCGGAAAGCTGCTCGATGGCGTTTTCCTGGCCGAAGACAGTGCGACGCAGGTCGGCTTCCAGGGCGCGCAGCGACTCGGTGTCGGACTTGGAGACCGACTTCGGCGGGATGCGGGCGATCTTGGCGACGACGGCCTCGACCTCCTTCTGGCCGATGACCTTCTTGCGCTTGCGTTCGGGCAGCAGCATCTGGCCGGCGCCCGCCTCGTCGATCACGTCGATCGCCTTGTCTGGCAACTTGCGGTCGGTGATGTATTTGGCCGACAGCTCGACCGCCGACTTGATGGCGGCGTCGGTGTAGCGAATCCGGTGGAAGGTCTCGTAGTAGGACTTCAGACCCCTGAGGATCTTGATCGTGTCCTCGACCGTCGGCTCGTTGACGTCGATCTTCTGGAAGCGCCGCACCAGCGCGCGGTCCTTCTCGAAGTGCTGACGGTATTCCTTGTAAGTCGTTGACCCCATGCAGCGAAGTGCACCCGACGCGAGCGCCGGCTTGAGCAGGTTCGAGGCGTCCATGGCTCCGCCGGAGGTGGCCCCGGCGCCGATCACGGTGTGGATCTCGTCGATGAACAGGATGGCGTTGGGATGCGCCTCCAGCTCCTTGACCACCTGCTTCACGCGCTCTTCGAAATCGCCGCGGTAGCGGGTGCCGGCCAGCAACGCGCCCATGTCCATCGAGAAGATGGTGGCCTCGGCCAGCACGTCGGGCACGTCGCCGGTGACGATCTTGCGGGCCAGGCCCTCGGCGATGGCGGTCTTGCCGACGCCCGGATCGCCGACCAGCAGCGGGTTGTTCTTGGTGCGCCGGCACAGGATCTGGATGGCGCGCTCGACCTCGGCCATGCGGCCGATCAGCGGATCGACCTTGCCCTCGCGGGCCTTCTCGTTGAGGTCCACGCTATAGGCTTCCAGCGCCTCGCCGTTCTGACGCGGCGCGCTGCGTTCCTCGACTTCGTCGGCGGTCGCGCCCTTGACCGAGCGGGGCTCGGACGAACCGGC
>JANNVY010000191.1:0-1561 GCA_031408375.1 Pseudomonadota bacterium
GAGGCGGCGGGGCGGGCGCAGGTGCTGGCCTTGCTGACCTCCGACGAGGCCCACCGCAACCTTTACCGGGATGAAATCGCGCCGGCGCTGCAGCCGGGGTCCACCCTGGTCTTCGCTCACGGCCTGTCGGTGCGCTTCGGCCTGGTGGAGCCGGCGAAAGGCCTCGACGTGGTGCTGTGCTCGCCCAAGGGCATAGGGCCGCGCATCCGTGAACTGTATTTGCGCGGCGAGGGAGTCTTTGGCCTCGTCGGCGTCCACCAGGACGCCACGGGCGGGGCGCTGGACATGGCGCTCAGCTTCGGCGCGGCGCTCGGCTGCGGCCGCAAGGGCATGTTGCTGACCACCTTCAAGGACGAGTGCGAGAGCGACCTGTTCGCCGAGCAGGTGGTGCTCTGCGGCGGGACCATGGAGCTGGTGCACAAGGGGTTCGAGACCCTGGTCAACGCCGGCTACCCGCCCGAGGTGGCCTGGTTCGAGACCTTCTATGAGCTGAAGCTGGTGGTGGACCTGATGGTCGACCTCGGCATCGCCGGCGCCTTCGGCAAGATCTCCAACACCGCTGAATTCGGCGCTTACGAGACCGCGCCCCGCGTCATCGGCGCGCCCGCGATCGCCGAGATGGACGATATCCTGAAGGGTGTCCGGGACGGGTCGTTCGTGCAGCGCCTGATGGCCGACTACGACCATGGCTTCCCCAAGCTGCTGGCCGACCGGGCGAAGCTGGCGGAGCACCCGATCGAAGCAGCGGGGCGGCGGCTGAAGGACGTGGCGAACAAGGCTTGAGCGCGTAAGTCACCGAGGCGACCAATAACACATTGATAATTCACAGCTATCGGCGAATTCGCCCCTGACAACCCCTCTCGCGTTGGCTACAGGCACACCCGTTCCATCTCTTCCGCCACCCTGAATCCACCCGCTTCGATCACCCGCCGGGCCTCGCTGGTCGGGAAGCGGGCGGGGTTGGTGTGGTTGAGGTGGATGAAGCGGATCTTGGCGCGTTCGGAGGCGGGCAGGACTGCGAACCTCGCCATCGAGTGGGCGATCAGCGGGTGGGGGATCTTGGACATATCGCGTCCCGGCAGCTCGCCGTCGGCGTAGAAGGTGGCGTCGAGATAAGCGACGTCGACGGCTGCGATCTCGTCCTCGATGCGGGTCCCCAGGGCGTCCCACTGCTCCCAGCTGTCGATGTCGGGGATGAACAGCACCTTCTTGCCGGGTCCTTCTATGCGGAACCCGACCACCTCGGAGAACTCCTGGCGGTGGGGCACCGAGATCGGTGTGACCTTGATCGCGCCCAGGTCCACCGCGACTTGGTCGGCCAGGGGCGTCAGCCTGATGTTGTTGTAGCGGACCAGCTGGCTCCAGGGCCCGTTCGAAGTCAGATACTCGGCCATGCGCGGCATGGCGTAGACCGGCAGGTCCTTGGCCCCCATCGACTCGTGGCCGAAGAACATCAGCCCGACGTAGTGGCCCATGTGTGCGTGGGTCAGGAAGACGCCGTCCAGGCAGGTATCCAAAGCGGGCGGGAAAATCGGGAACGAGTCTGAGCCGAACGGGTAAT
>JANNVY010000192.1:0-2376 GCA_031408375.1 Pseudomonadota bacterium
GCGGCCTATGAGATCGAGGCCCTCGTGGCCGGTTCCAACCTTGAACTGCTCGCCCGGCAGGCCCTCTTCTGGAAGCCCAAGTTGGTGGTTCTCGCAGATGATCGGCGGCTCGCCGAACTACGCGAGCGGCTGGCTGGCTCGGGCATCGGCGTCCACGGCGGAGAACAGGCCGTGATCGAGGCGGCGGCCAGGCCGGTCGACTGGGTCATGGCTGCTATCGTCGGCTCCGCTGGCCTCGCCCCAACGTGGGCGGCCATCCGCGCTGGTGCGGTGGTCGGCCTGGCCAACAAGGAAAGCCTCGTGACCTGCGGCCCGGGCCTGTTGGCGGCGTCACGGGATGCGGGCGGGGCCGTCATCCCGGTGGATTCCGAGCATTCGGCAGTATTCCAGGTCTTGCAGCAGGCCTGCGCCGCAAGGCTTTCGCGGATCGTGCTGACGGCTTCAGGCGGGCCGTTCCGCAGCTGGACCCGTGAGCAGATGGCCAAGGCGACGCCGGAGCAGGCGGTCGCCCACCCCAACTGGTCCATGGGGTCGAAGATTTCGGTCGACAGCGCCACCATGGCCAACAAGGGCCTTGAGACCATCGAGGCGGCCTATCTGTTCGACGTCGCGCCCGAGCGGATCGAGGTGCTGATCCACCCCCAGTCGATCATCCATTCCATGGTCGAGTACCAGGACGGCTCAACCCTTGCGCAGCTGGGCCCTCCAGACATGCGCACGCCTATCGCCTGCGCGCTCGCCTGGCCGGACCGCTTGCCGTGGCCCGCGCCGAAGCTGGACCTGGCCGCCCTGGGTCAGCTGACCTTCGAGGCGCCCGACGAAGAGCGATTCCCGGCTCTGGCCCTTGCCCGCGCCGCGCTGAAGGCCGGCGGGGCCGCTCCGGCGGTCTTCAATGCCGCCAATGAGATCGCCGTTGCGGCTTTCCTTGACCGGCGGATCGGCTTTCTCGATATTGCAGCTGCGATCTCGGAAACGCTTGATCGTGCAAGCTCTGGCGGCGATTTCGCCTCCGGCGCGAGTGGGGATCCTCTCGAGGTCGCCCTGCGGGTTGACGCCGCCGGGCGTCGCCTGGCCGCCGAAACTGTGGGACGCTTGGTCCGCGCGGCCTGAACAGGGCTGGAGGGGTTTTCTTTCTGATGTTTGGCAGCCCTTCCGACTGGATCTTCGGCATCCTGTCTTTCCTGGTGGTGATCACCGTCGTGGTGTCTCTTCACGAGCTCGGTCACTTCTGGGCCGCCAAGCTCTGTCGCATCAAGATCGACACCTTCTCCATCGGCTTCGGGCCGACGCTGTTTTCGCGTGTCGACAAGTCCGGCGTGGAGTGGCGAATCGCGGCCCTGCCGCTCGGGGGCTATGTGAAATTCGCGGGTGATTCCAACGCCGCGAGCGTGCCGGACCAGGACGATCTCGACGAACTCCGCGAAGAGATCATCGCCGAAGAAGGCTCGGCCGCCTTGAAGGACTACTTTCATTTCAAGCCGGTGTGGCAACGGGCCTTTGTCACCGCAGCCGGGCCGGCCATGAATTTCCTGCTGTCGATCACCATCTACAGCTGCCTGCTGCTGGGCTTCGGCAGCACCCACGTCGAACCGCACGTTGGCAAGGTCGACAAGGGGAGCCCGGCCGAAGCGGCGGGCTTCAGGGCGGGGGACACAGTCATCGCCGCCGACGGCAAGCCGATCGACGATTTCCGTGACTTGCAGCTCTACGTCGTACTGCGCTCCGGCGATCCCATCGTCTTTGACGTCGAACGAGGCGGAGCCAGGCTTCAGCTGACCGCCACCCCGCAGCGCACGAAGATAAAGGATCCAACGGGCGCTGAAGCGACCATCGGCCGCCTGGGCATGTCGCCGAGTCCCGGCGACTACCGTGAGATCCGCTACAACCCGATCACGGCAATCGGTGCGGGAACCCAGGAGACCTTCAAGGTCCTGGGGCTGAGCCTGCGTTACATCGGCCGGGTCATCACCGGTCGGGAATCCGGCGATCAGCTGGGCGGTCCGGTGGGAATCGCCCGCACCGCAGGGGCTGTCAGCCAGCAGGCGGCGGCGATCGAAGGCTCGTTCTGGCTCAAGTCCGCCAATGTTGCGCTGCAATTGGTGCAGATGGTGGCGATGATATCGGTAGGGATCGGATTTCTGAACCTGTTGCCGATTCCCGTTCTGGACGGGGGGCACCTGCTGTTCTACGGCTATGAAGCCGTGGCGCGCCGCCCACTGGACGCCAAAATTCAGGCCGCCGGCTTTCAGGTCGGCCTTGCTTTGCTGTTGGGATTGATGTTGTTCGTGACGTGGAATGACTTGAAGAAGCTGCCTTTGTTCCAACACATGGGCGGGCTTTTTTCATGAGCGCCCCTCGTCAGTCGGTGATTCAGCC
>JANNVY010000193.1:0-2621 GCA_031408375.1 Pseudomonadota bacterium
CGAGCGCGAGCAGACGCTGAACCAGCTGCTGGTCGAGATGGACGGCTTCGAGACCAACGAGGGCATCATCCTGATCGCCGCGACCAACCGTCCCGACGTGCTGGACCCCGCCCTGCTGCGGCCGGGACGCTTCGACCGTCAGGTGGTGGTGCCCAATCCCGACCTGAACGGCCGTGAAAAGATCATCCGCGTGCACATGAAGAACGTGCCCCTGGCGGCTGACGTCAACGTGAAGACGATCGCCCGCGGCACGCCTGGCTTCTCGGGCGCCGACCTGGCCAATCTGGTCAATGAGGCCGCCCTGCTGGCCGCGCGCAAGAACCGCCGCATGGTGGTGATGCGCGACTTCGAGGACGCCAAGGACAAGGTCATGATGGGCGCCGAGCGCAAGTCCATGGCCATGAACGAGGAAGAAAAGCGCCTGACGGCCTATCACGAGGGCGGACACGCGCTCGTGGCCATGACCGTGCCGCTGGCCGACCCGGTTCACAAGGCGACGATCATCCCGCGCGGCCGCGCGCTGGGCCTGGTGATGCAGCTGCCCGAGGGCGACCGCTATTCCATGAAGCTGCAGCAGATGCGCTCGACCCTCGTCATCATGATGGGCGGACGGGTGGCGGAAGAGCTGATCTTCGGCGCGGACAATGTCACCTCCGGCGCCAGTTCCGACATCGGCCAGGCCACCAAACTGGCCCGCGCCATGGTCACCCGCTGGGGTTTCTCCGAGAAGCTGGGCTACGTCTCCTACGGTGATAACCAGGAAGAGGTGTTCCTGGGCCATTCGGTGGCGCGCACCCAGAACGTCTCGGAAGCCACCGCCCAGATCATCGACGAGGAGGTCAAGCGCCTCGTCCAGGAAGGCTGGGACGAGGCCAAGCGCATCCTGACCGAGAAGATCGACGACCTGCACAAGGTGGCCCAGGCCCTGCTCGAGTTCGAAACCCTGTCGGGCGACGAGATCAAGAACCTGCTGGAGAACGGCGTGAAGCCCAACCGCGAGGAGGACATCGAACCGCCCTCCACCGGTCCCGCGGTTTCAGTGCCGGTCACCCCGGTGGCCAAGGCGGAACCCAAGATGCCGCCGGGCGCCATGCCACAGCCGGCGTAGAGAATACAGAAAGTGCGAGTTGGAGAGGGCGGTCCGCAGTGGCCGCCCTTTTTCGTTGCTGTCGAGCTGTCACGTAGTGCGGCGCAACCAATCCAGTAGCGGCCGGGCGTGATGCGGTCCCCAATGGGTTTGCCAGCCGAAGCGAAACTCCCACAGTGCGGCGCGGCGTAAGCCTTCTTCCCAGAGGTCCACTGCCTCTTCCAGGTCAGTCGCAATGTCAGCGAGATCGTCGCCAGCCCAGCGTCCCCCGGGCTCGCAGTCGCTATCAGCGAGGGTTGGAAAGCGGCGTTGGGCACAGGCATACCAACGCTTGTAGGTGACCAGCGCGTCCCGTTCGGGTGCTTCCTCGTCCGTGTCAGGAAGGCCGACGTCGGCGCCCGCCGCCAGCAGGTGTTCAAGTTCTCCCGCCAGATCTGTCGTCGACCCCTCGCCATCGCTTTCCAGAAAGGCGAGAAAGCGGCGCGAAACGGTTATCCACTCGGGATCATCCATGGCTGCAACAAGACCCAAGGTCATGGGGGTGGTCAATGTCACCCCTGACAGCTTTTCCGACGGCGGCCGTTACAGCGGCGTGCAGGCTGCGGTGGCGCATGGCTTGCGGCTGGTGGCCGAGGGCGCCGACATCCTCGACATCGGCGGTGAGAGCACGCGTCCGGGCGCCCAGCCGGTCGAACTGGCCGAGGAGCTGACGCGGGTCATTCCGGTGATCATGGGCCTGCGCGCGGCCTGGGACGGGCCGATCTCCATCGACACGCTGAAGCCCACCGTGGCGCGCTCGGCCATCAGCGTGGGCGCGACGATCTGGAACGACGTCTCGGCCCTGGGCGGCGAGATGGCCGTGCAGAGCGCGCTGGAGCTGAACTGCGACGTCATTCTGATGCATATGCAAGGCGAGCCTCGCACCATGCAGGAAAGCCCGTCCTACATTGACGTTGTCGCCGAGGTGACCGCCTGGCTGAAGGGTCGCGCCGACGAGGCGCTGGCGGCCGGGATCAGGCGCGAGAAGATCAGCCTCGACCCCGGCATCGGCTTCGGCAAGACCCTGGAGCACAACCTGGCGCTCCTGGGCGGGCTGGACCGCCTCACGGCCCTGGGCTTCCCGGTGGTTCTGGGGGTCAGCCGCAAGCGCATGATCCAGGCCATCGACCCGACGGCCGCCAGCCCGGATGACCGGTTGGGCGGGTCGCTGGCCCTGGCCCTTTGCGGGGCCTCGAAGGGCGCCGCGGTGCTACGCGTCCATGACGTGCGCGAGACGGCTCAGGCGCTCGCGGTGTGGTCGCGGTTGGAGGCGGGGCGGTGAGCGCCGAGATCCCAAGTCCTCCCGGCGGCGTCGGCCTGTCCCCTTGGGGTGGCGCACTCCTCGCGCCGGTCTGTTACCTGCTGTTGATGGCGGCTGGGGCGGCGGTGCTGTCGATCGTCTTTTCCGGCATGCGCAATCCGTTGTGGATGAGTCAGGACCCCGGCGGCTGGTTCGGGGGCCGCCACGTCCAGGCGCTGGACCTGGGCGTCGGCC
>JANNVY010000194.1:0-2360 GCA_031408375.1 Pseudomonadota bacterium
GCAGCAGGCGCGGCCCGGGCGCCGATCCCTTGGCCACGATCACCGGCACGTACCAGGCCTGGCCGACCGCCTGGCCGGTGACGCGGAACCAGAAGCGCGACAAGGTTCCGGCCGGCAGGTCGGAGACGTCGAGCCGCTCGATCACCGCGATCCCGTCGATCCGGTCGCCGGTGTAGGTGGTCGCCGCCGCCGCCGGCGTCGCCAGCACCAGCAATGCGGCGGCCAAGCCCGCCAATCCTGAAAACCGCATCACCTGACTGCTCCTTACATGCCGCCGCGACCCTGCCGCGAGGCCGACGAGTCGGCAGCTTAGACACAACCGGGGAAAAACCATGCGGGGTCGTTTCAGGGTGCTTCCGGGCCGCCGGATTCGGCGCAAGACTGGGCCCCCCCGGCGTCGCGCCGGACATCGTCAGGGAGCGGTCGGATGGCGCACAAGGGTTCCTGCCTCTGCGGAGCGGTCAGCTTCGAGGTCGAGGGCGACCTGGCCCGGCCCGACGCCTGCCACTGCACTCAATGCCGCAAGACCTCGGGCCACTTCTGGGCCTCGACGGACATGCCGCAGTCGGCCCTGACCATCCACGGGGCGGAGAACGTCACCTGGTACCAGTCGTCGGAGAAGGTGCGGCGGGGGTTCTGCTCGACCTGCGGCTCGGCGCTGTTCTGGGACCCGGTCTTCCGCGACTGGACCGCCGTCGCCATGGGCGCCTTCGACAAGCCGACGGGCACGACGCTGAAGCTGCACATCTTCACCGCCGACAAGGGCGACTACTACGAGATCGGCGACGGCCTGGAACAGCACGCCATCCATCCCGGGGCGAGAGGCGGGGGTGACGAGACGGGCGCGGTGCGCGTAGACACGCCCTCATGGCCTGGACCCGCACATACGAGGACGGCGAACCCCAGCGGGTGAACAAGTGGCTGGGGCAGTCGGGCGTGTGTTCGCGGCGCGAGGCCGAGGGGCTGATCGAGGCGGGCCTGGTCTCCATCGACGGCGAGGTGGTCACCGACGCCGGCCGCAAGATCCTGCCCGGCCAGACCCTGACGCTGGCCGACAAGGGGCAGAAGAAGCTGGGCTCGGCGCTGACCATCATGATCCACAAGCCCGAGGGGATCGTGTCGTCCCAGCCCGAGGGCGAGCAGATCCCGGCCGTGCGCCTGATCCGCTTCGACAGCCTGTGGGGCTCAGCCGACGTGGTCCCCGGCCGCGACAGCAAGCTGGCGCCGGTGGGTCGCCTCGACATGGACTCGCGCGGCCTGCTGATCATGTCCGAGGACGGCGTGGTGGCCAAGGCAGTGATCGGGCCGCAGAGCGTGCTCGAGAAGGAATACCTGGTCCGGGTGAAAGGCGAGATCACCGACCGGGCGCTGGGCCTGCTGCGTCACGGGCTGGAGCTGGACGAGCGCAAGCTGAAGCCCGCGCGGGTGACGAAGGTCGAGCCCCAGCGCCTGCACTTCGTGCTCCGGGAAGGCCGCAACCGCCAGATCCGGCGGATGTGCGACCTGGTCGGGCTGGACGTCACCGACCTGCTGCGCGTCCGCGTCGGGCCCATCAAGCTGGGCGACCTGCCCGAAGGCAAATGGCGGCCGCTGACGGCGGAAGAACGCGCCCAGTTGATCGCCGGAAAGAACGCCTGACAGGCCGCCGCGACGCGGGAATCGAACCGAATTTGAGGGGATGTCAGGGGCGAGCTTCGAACTACTGTAACAATTTCAATCGGTTATGCGGTATTCCCTACACCGCTTGCCCGGCGCACCACCCGGACGCCCACGCCCACTGGAAATTGAAGCCGCCCAGCCAGCCGGTGACGTCCACCGCCTCGCCGATGAAATAGAGGCCCTCGACCGTCTCGGCGGCCATGGTCCGTGAGTTCAGCGCCCGGGTATCCACCCCGCCCAGGGTCACCTCGGCTGTGCGGTAGCCTTCCGACCCGACGGGCTTCACACGCCAGGCCCCGGCGGCGGTCGCGGCGGCGGTCAGCACCTTGTCGGAGGCGTCGGCGATGTTGCCTGAGGCGCCCGCTTCGTCGGCGATGTGCTGGGCCAGCCGGGTCGGCAGCCATTTGTGCAGCACCTTGGTCAGAGACTGCCTGGGAGTCGCGCGTTTGGCGGTCTTCAGCTCTGCCAGCAGGTCGGCGCCCGGGGCCATGTTGACCTCGATCGGCTCGCCCTCGCGCCAGTAGGACGAGGCCTGCAGGATGGCCGGGCCCGACAGGCCGCGGTGAGTGAACAGCATGGCCTCGTCGAAGGCCGTCTTGCCCGCTTTCACCCGCGCATCGACCGCCACGCCCGCCAGGGGCTTGAGGCGCTCCAGCAGCCCGACCTCGAAGGTCAGCGGCACCAGCGCCGGGCGGGTCTGG
>JANNVY010000195.1:0-2467 GCA_031408375.1 Pseudomonadota bacterium
CCCATCAGAGCGACAGAGAAGATCAGGCCAAACACCAGAACCGTTGGATGCTCGCGCGCTGCGCCCGCAACGGCCAGGACGTTGTCCAGACTCATAGAAAGGTCGGCGAGCAGGATCTGCAGAAAAGCGGCCCGGAAGGTCTTGGCTTCCCGAACCGGAGGATTGTCGGACAGGGCTTCGGCCTGATCGTGGGTGGCCTGTTCGCGCATCTCGCGCCACATTTTCCAGCAAACCCAAAGCAGCAGTAGGCCACCGCCGAATAGCAGTCCGATGATCCCCAGGAGCTGGGTTGTAATCAGGGCGAAGCCGATCCGCATGGCCACTGCGGCAATGAGGCCCCAGACGATGACCTTGCGCCGCTGCTCGGCAGGCAGACCGGCTGCAGCCAGGCCCACGGCCACGGCGTTGTCGCCGGCCAGGACAAGGTCGATCATCAGCACCTGGCCCAGTGCGGCCAGCTGGGAAGAGATTTCAGGCGAAGACAGGAACTCGATCATGCGCCGTTCCTTCGGTCAGGAACGCACGCTTCGCAAGTCCCGAACGGCGCTGTCGACGCAATCAGGCGTGGGCGCCGTGGTGATCACCGCCGGAAGCCTCGGGCGGAGCCTGATGGCCGCTGAAGGCGGGACGGCTGCGCTTGGGACGGTTGGCGACGAAGATGGCGATCAGCAGGGCCAGGACGATCAGGCCCAGGATGCCCCACATCATCGGGGTCATGTCGAAGCCGGCGCGGGCGGGGTCGGTGACCTGCACGACGGGCTCGGCGGCTGACGGGATGGCCTGGACGCCGGGGCCCGCGGTTACGCTGGCGGTGGTGGTCGGCGCGGCCTCGGTCATCGGGGCGGCGGCTTCAGCAGCGGTGTTGGCGGCCAAGGCGGTGGAGGCCGCGGCCGAGCTGGTCGCGGCGGCGCGGGACGCCGCGCTCTGCGGCGAGGATTGGGCGTAGACGCCGCTGCTCATGCTGCCGCGGGTGCGCGACCGGCCATTGGCGCTGGCGTAGCGGTAGCGCGGCCCGCCCAGCAGGACGGGGTTGGGCACCGGGGCGTTGAACACCACCAGCACGGTCTTGCCGGTGTTGGGATCGAGGCGGCGCTCGGCGCGCAGGCCCTTGGAGGCCAGGCGAGCCATGTAGGCGTCGTCAGAGGACTGGGCGACGGTCGCCTGGGTCGAGGGCGAGGGGCCGCCGGCCAGGGGTGCGATTTCCGTGGTCTCGATGGAGGCGGGGGGCGAGGCGTCGGCGTAGGATTCCGCCGCCGGTTCCTTCTGGCAGGCGCCGAGAAGAGCCAGTGAAGCAATCAGGCCGGTCGCAAGGCTGAGACGCACGCGCATGGTCGTTCCCCCGTATTTTCCCGTCGCCGGACGTCGTTCTGGCGAGCGGACCCCGAACAGAACGCTCATGGTTAACGAAAATCAACCCTCATCAACACGACGCACCGTTTCATAGAGCGCCACGGCGGCCGCGTTTGAGACGTTCAGGCTCTCGAATTTACCGGGCATGGGGATGCGGCCCAGCGCGTCGCAATGTTCTGAAACCAGCCGGCGAATGCCTTCGCCTTCGGAGCCCAACACCAGCACCGTGGGTCGCCCATCCAGCACCTGGGCAAGGGTTTGCTCGGCCTCGCCGGCCAGGCCGACCGAGCGCCAACCCAGCTCCGCCAGCCGCTCGAGCGCACGGCTCAGGTTGGTGACCCGCGCGCAGTCGACCGTGTCGATGGCGCCGGCCGCAGCCTTCGCCAGGGATCCGGACAGCACCGGAGCGTTGCGGTCCTGCATCACTACCCCGCGCGCCCCGAAGGCCGCCGCCGAGCGGAAAATGGCCCCGACATTCTGGGGGTCGGTGACGCTGTCCAGCATGATGATGACGCCCCGGGCCGGCTCGCCCAGCTCGTCGATCGAGACGCCTTCGAGCGCGGCGGTCTTCAGCGCCATGCCCTGGTGAACCGCGCCGGTGGGCAGCTTGTCGGTCAGCTGCTTGCCCTCGACGGTCTCCGGCCGCAGGTTTTTCCTGTGCCTGGTGAGGATCGGCTGCAGATCGCGCAGGCGGTCCTCGGTGGCCATCAGGCGCATCTCGCCGTCGCGGGCCGGATTCTTCAGCGCGGCCTCCACCGCGTGACGGCCCCATAACCAGCCGGAAGCCTCTTCCTTCTTGGGTTTGAAGCGCGGACGGCTGGGGTCCCAGCCACGGCCGGGGCCCTTGCCCCCGCCACCGGATCCGCCGCGTCCGGACTCCTTGCCGGCACCCCCGGAAGACCCTTGTTCGCCGCGGGATTTCCCGTCGTTGCGTTCCCGAAAAGTCGACACTATAAGACGCGCTCCGATTTGGGGCCTTGGGGCCTCCGGTCAGGGGCTCCTATATCAGGAGGAGCCGTGATCGGAGGTCTTTTGTTCGAGAACGTGAGTTCCCGAACGGCTTCGGCGGTTCTGAGCGCGAGGGGGGAATGTCCCGAGCGGCAAAGGGGGCGGACTG
>JANNVY010000196.1:0-2345 GCA_031408375.1 Pseudomonadota bacterium
TCGCTGGCCGTGCACCGCGCCGATGTGCACAGCGTCCTGCTGGCGGCCGTGCGCGGCAACGACCCGCACGCGGTGCACGCGGCGCACGAGTTCACGGCCCTGGAGCAGGACGCCGACCGGGTCAGCGTGCGGTTCGCCAACGGGGTGACCGACCGCGCCGGCGTGGTGGTGGGCGCTGACGGCAACGGGTCGGCCGTGCGCTCGTTCGTGCTCCCCGGCGAACCGGCGCGCTTCAACCACCCCGCGCGCGAGCATTTTGAGATCGGCGAGGCGTTGGGGCTGATGGATTTCGCCGGGGCGGCGAAGATATCCGGCTCCCGCTTCGTGGTGCTGAAGGGTCAGCTGGCGCGGTTCGAGCGTGCCATCGGCCAGTTCATGCTCGACCTGCAGACCAGGGAGCACGGCTACACCGAGGTGAACGGTCCGCTGCTGGTGCGCGACCACGCCTTGTTCGGCACCGGCAACCTGCCGAAGTTCAAAGACGATCTCTTCCGCACATCCTTCTTCGACCGAGAGCGATTTCTGGCCGAGCTAGATGCTGCCCGGGAGGCCGAACTCCGAGAGTTCCGTCGGATTGGCTACAACAACCTAACGGACTTGGAAATCGGGCGGACCAAGCGGGCCCGGGAAGTCAATTTCCTCGATCGGTATGACAAGGGCGAGTACAGCACGAACTTGTATTTGATCCCGACCGCCGAGGCGTCGCTTACCAACCTGGTTCGCGAACAGATCACCGCCGAGGAAGAACTCCCGCTCCGCCTCACCGCGCTCACCGCCTGCTTCCGCGCCGAAGCGGGATCAGCAGGGCGTGACACGCGCGGCATGATCCGCCAGCACCAGTTCTACAAGGTCGAGCTGGTCTCCATCACCACGCCGGAGCAATCCGAGGCTGAGCACGAGCGCATGGTCACCTGCGCCGAGGCGGTGCTGGAGCAGCTGGAGCTGCCTTACCGCCGCATGCTGCTGTGCAAGGGCGACATGGGCTTTTCGGCGCGCAAGACTTTCGACCTGGAGGTCTGGCTGCCCAGCCAGAACACCTACCGCGAGATCAGCTCGTGTTCTAACTGCGGAGACTTCCAGGCCCGGCGCATGGACGCCCGTTCGCGCAAGGCCGGCGAGAAGGGCGGGCGGTTCGTCCATACGCTGAACGGCTCGGGCCTGGCGGTTGGTCGCACGCTGGTCGCGATCATGGAGAATTATCAGGACGAGGGCGGGCGGATCGCCATTCCCACCGTTCTGCAGCCGTACATGGGAGGGCTCACCCATGTGGGGTGAGGCGCACCGCACTCCTCCCTTGTTCGCGGCAGCGAACGGGGGAGGTGGCCCGCAGGTCCGGAGGGGGCGTAATGCCGTGCTCCAACCCTGCGCCCCCTCCGTCGCCTGCGGCGACACCTCCCCCGCTGCGCAGGGAAGGAGGGCGTCTTGAGAATCCTCATCACCAACGACGATGGCATCGCCGCCGAGGGGCTGGTCGCGCTGGAGGCCATCGCGCGCACCCTTTCGGACGACGTCTGGGTCTGCGCGCCCGAGCTGGAGCAATCCGGGGCAGGGCGGGGCATCACTCTGACCAGCCCGCTGCGCGTCACCCGTTTCACCGACAAGCGCTTCGCGGTCACCGGCACGCCGACCGACTGCGTCATCATCGCGGTCAATGACCTGATGGACGCCCCGCCTGACCTGATCCTGTCGGGCGTCAACCGCGGCGCAAACCTGGGCGAGGACGTCACCTATTCCGGCACCGTCGCGGGCGCCCTGCAGGGCATGGCCATGGGCATCCGCTCCGTCGCCCTCAGCCAGTCGCTGTTCCGCTACCACGACGACGTGGTCGCGCCCTACGACACCTCGATCACCTTCGCGCCCGGCATCCTTCAGCGCCTGTGCGACGCGCCCTGGCCCGACGGAGTGGTGATGAACCTGAACTTCCCCGACGTGGCGCCCGACGCCGTCACCGGGGTCGAGGTCACCGTCCAGGGCTTCCGCGACGCCGCCCAGGTCCACGCCGAGCGCCGCACCGACCTGCGCGGGCGCCACTACTACTGGATGGGCTTCCGGGGCGGCCGTCAGAACCCGCCCGAGGGCACCGACCTGCGCGCCATCATCGAGGGTCGCATCTCGGTCACGCCCCTGCACATCGACCTGACCCACATGGAAACCGTCCACGCGCTCAAGGGCGTGCTGGGCGGGGCGCCTCCCAAGCTGCGCGAGCCGGCGTGAGCGACCACAACGACCCGTCTTCGGCGCGCGACCGTATGGGCCGGCTGATACTGGCCCTGCGCTCGCAGGGGATCACCGATCCCAGGGTGCTGAACGCCATCGAGCAGACGCCGCGCGAGCTGTTCGTCTCG
>JANNVY010000197.1:0-4210 GCA_031408375.1 Pseudomonadota bacterium
CCGCGGGGGGGGGTACGCCCCCCCTTAGGGCGGGGCGGCGCAGCCCCGCCGCCAGGGCTTCGGGATCGTCGACCTCAAGGAACAGGAAGTTGCCGCCGCCACTGCGCACCTTGCGAACGCCGGGCGCGGAGGCCAGCAGACCCGCCATCTGCTCGCGCTCGGCCACGATGCGCGCAACCCGTTCTGCGTGCAGGGGTCGCTGGGCGGGGGCCAGGACCGCCAGCGCGGCGGCGGCCGACAGGCTGGGCAGGGGGTAGGGAGGTAGCGCGCGCGCAATCAGGGCAATGAGGTCGGGCCGCCCAATCGCGCAGCCGACCCGCGCGCCGGCGAGCCCCCAGGCCTTGGACAGCGTCCGGATGACCACCAGGTTCTCGCGCAGCGCTGCTTCGGCGGCGAGGCTCTCGAGGTCCGAGAACTCGATATAGGCCTCGTCCAGCACCACGATGGTGTCGGGCAGCAGGTCGAGCACGCGCAGGACGTCGGCGCGTAGGATCGGGTCGCCGGTCGGATTGTTGGGCGAGCAGAGGAAGGCCAGCTTGACGCCCTGGCCCGCGATGGCCGCGGCGAAGGCGTCCGGGTCGAAGCGGAAGTCGGTCGCCAGCGGGACTTCGACCACGCGCGCGCCCTGCAACCGCGCGAACTGGGCGTAGGCGCTGAAGGTCGGCCGGCAGATGGCGATGGCGTCCTCGCCGGCGCGGCAGAAGCTGCGGATCAGGATCTCGATCGCGTCGTCGCCGCCGCGGGTGGCCAGCACCTCGGGCGCCTTGACGCCGTAGAGCGCGGCCAGCGCCGTGCGCAGGGCCGCCGGCTGGGGCTCGGGGTAGCGATTGACCCGCACGGCCAGGTCGCCCGCCAGCAAAGACGGATAGCCGTTCTCGTTGGCGTCGAGCTTGATGGCGTCGGGGCCGAAGCCGTCGTCCGCCTGCCAGGCGATGTCGACGGGGGGCAGGGCGAGCACTTCGGGGCGGGCCAGCCGCTGGATCAGGGTGCTCATGCGAAGGCCCCCAGACGGATGTCGGCGGCGCGGGCGTGGGCCTCGAGCCCTTCCAGCCGAGCCAGCAAGGCTGCGGGCGCCGCAAGCCGACGGGCGGCCTCATCGCTGACCGACTGCACCGTCATGGCCCGCAGGAAGGTGTGGACCGACACGCCGCTCCAGGCCCGTGCGGCGCCGTCGGTGGGCAGGACGTGGCTGGAGCCGGCCAGGTAGTCGCCGAACGTCTCGGCCGCGCCGTAACCGGCGAACACCGCCCCGGCATTGCGGATCAGGGGCACCGCGGCGTCCGCGTCGGCGAGCGCAAGCGACAGGTGCTCCGGGGCGTAGAGATTGGCGACCTCGCAGGCCTGTTCGAGACTGCCGACCACGATCACCTTGCCGCCGGCCAGCGCCGCTTCGGCCAGCGCCTGCCGGGGCAGGTCCGCGAGCTGGCGAGCCAGCGCAGCTACGACTGCGTCGGCCAGCGTCGCATCCGGGGTCACCAGCATGACCTGGGCGTCGGCGTCGTGCTCGGCCTGGCTGAGCAGGTCGGCGGCGAGGGTGGCGGGATCGGCGCCGGCGTCGGCGATGACCATCAGCTCGCTGGGGCCGGCGGGCATGTCGATGGCCGGGCCGCCGGACCGGGCGGCGACCTGCGTCTTCGCCTCCGAGACCCAGGCGTTGCCGGGCCCGCAGATCTTGTCGACGCGGGGGATCGGCCCGGCTCCGAAGGCCAGGGCCGCGATCGCCTGGGCGCCGCCCACGGTCCAGACCGCGTCGATCCCGCACAGCTCCGCAGCGAGCGCGATCAGGGGATCGAGGCCCTCGGCCGTCGGCGGCGTGACCACCACGATCTCGCCCACGCCAGCCGCCCGCGCCGGCAGCGCCAACATCAGGAGGGTGGAAAACAAAGGCGTCTTGCCGCCCGGAACATAGAGGCCGACCCAGTCGATCGGCCGCCAGACCTTACGCAAGGTCAAGCCCGGCTGGGTCTCGACGGCGTGCTCGCGGGGTCCGGATCCGTCGTGGAAGGCCGAGATGTTGCGGGCGGCCAGTTCGATGGCATCGACCTGTTCGGGCGTGAGCGCCTGGCGAGCGGCCGCGGCGGGCCCGGCGGTCTCGACCAGCCGCGGGGCGGCGCCGTCGAGGCGCTCGGCCTGGCGCACCAGCGCGTCCCAACCGCCGTCGCGCACGTCCTCGATGATCGCGCGCACGGCGCCGACGAGTCTTTCGTCGCGCCGCTGCGTCGGGCGAGCCAGGGCGTCGGCGCGTGCCGCCGCGTCCAGCGCATTCCAGATGACCCGCTTCACATCATCATCTTTTCGATGGGCATCACGAGGATGGCCGATGCGCCGGCGGTCTTCAGGGCCTGAAGCGTCTCCCAGAAGACGGATTCCTTGCACACCGCGTGGACCGCGAAGTGACCGGGCCGCCCGGCCAACGGGATCACCGTCGGGGCCTCTGCGCCGGGCAGGATGGCCGAGATCCGCTGCAGCGCCGCCTCGGGCGCATTGAGCATGATGTACTTGGACTCCTGGGTGGCCAGGACGCCGTTGATGCGCCGCATCAGGTTTTCGGCCAGCTCCGCCTTGGTCTCCGACAGAGTCTTGCGCGTCCGCACCAACAGCGCCTCGCTCTCCAGCACGGTTTCGACAGGCTCCAGCCCGTTGGCCTCCAGCGTCGCCCCGGTTGAGACCAGGTCGCAGACGAAAGGCGCGATGCCAAGGCGCGGGGCCAGCTCGACAGCCCCGTTCATCTTCACGATCTCGGCGCTGACGCCGCGGTCGGACAGATAGCGGGCCAGCAGGCGCGGGTAGGAGGTGGCGATCCGCCGGCCTTCCAGTGACGCAGGTCCGGTGTAGTCGGCGTCCCGCGGCGCCGCGATCTTTAGCGCGCAGCGGCCGAAGTTCAGCGACGCGATCACGTCGTAGCGCGGCTCGGCCTCGCCAAGGGCGAACTCTTCCAGGACATTGCGGCCCACGACGCCGAACTCACAGACCCCGTCGCTGACGAAGGTCGGGATGTCGTCGTCGCGCACGAACATCAGGTCGATTGGGAAGTTCTCGACCCGGGCGACCAGGTCGTTCTTGCCGTTCTGGATCCGCAGACCCGCGTCCTTCAGCAGTTCACGGCTGAATTGCGACAGGCGGCCCGACTTCTGAATGGCGATGTGCAGGCGACCGCTATCGGCGAACATCGGCGGCTCCCGTTCGGTCCAGCGCCAGCCGGTAGCCTTGATGCGGCTCCTGCTTCAGGAAGCGGGCGACGCGCACGATGGTCGTGGTCGACACGCCGGTGGCGTCGTGGATCTCGCGGTAGGTCAGCAGGCCCGCTTCCAGCAGGCGCGCGACGTGCCAGCGCTCCGCCAGGGTGCGGATTTCGGCCGGCGTGCACAGGTCCGCCAGCAGGCGCCCCATCTCTTCCTCGGTTGTGGGAGACAGCAGCGCCCGGCGCAGGTCGGCCTGGAGTTCGGCTGGATCGCGGGTAGGCGAGGGGGCGGTGGTCATGGCGGGTTGTTACAGCGTGATAACACAGTGGGACGCACTACCTATGCCTTCACCCCGGCGGACGCAAGCCCTTCTACGGGACGATCAAGCGTTTTGGTCTAATCCGGTCCCAGCGTGCCTCAGGGCGTCATCTGGCGCAGGGCCTCGATGTCGGCCGGCCGCCAGTGGCTGGCGACCAGCTCGACCGTGCCGGTCGTGAAGCGCAGGCGATAAGTCGGCGGTGCGCCCTCGGGCTTGTCCATCGCCTTGCTCTTGAGGTCGCGCCAGAGATGTCGTTTGCGCGAGAACCAGCCGCGTTGCTCAACCCCCTCGGCGTCCGCCCCCAGGGATTTCCAACCCAGCACCCGCAGCGCGGCGAAGAACGCAATCAGCCCGCCGCCGACGCGCAGCAGCATGAAGAACCTCGACGGCCGCTCATCGAACAGCAGGTCGGCAAAGGGGTCAGGTCCGGCGATGGCCAGGAACAACCCCAGCGCCACGCCCAGCAGGCAGAGGATCAGGATCGTCGGCTTTGGGCTGAAGCTGCGCGAGGCAAGTGCGGTCATGGGTCACCGGTGCGAAGAGGGCGCAGCCTGCACGATGCCGGGGCGATAAGGCAAGGCTTGGCCACGGTTCAACGAACGCGTGCGCGGGGGTGACAGTCGCCCCCGGCTCAGCTTTCATCCCCCGATGATCCGTCGCCTCCTCGCGCTTGCGATTCTGCTGCTGGTTGTCGGCCCCGTAACGGCCG
>JANNVY010000198.1:0-1510 GCA_031408375.1 Pseudomonadota bacterium
TCGATGTCCAGCGCCAGCAGGGTCCGCCGCCTCAGAGCGATCGGACCCATGGACGTAACGCGGTAATCCAGTTCTTCGAAAAGGGCGCTCATCCCCCTGCCTTACCCTCTCTGCGCGTGGGAGGCGACCGCGCTGGCCTAGCCATTCCGCCGTCCCTATGGTCACATTCGGAACGCCGTTCAGTCAGCCTGGGTTCATGCCGAGGCCGTCACCCTGACCGCAGTTAGTTTGGAGGCCTCGATGACCGCCCACCGCAAATCCCTTCCCATGAAGTCTCTTGGACTCGCCTCGGTGCTTGTGGCGCTCGGCGCCCTCGGCGCCTGCGACCAGATCCCCGGCATGGGCGCCGCCAAGAAGGACGAGTTGCCGGCGCTGCCGCCCGCGAGGCTGGACGCCCTGCAATCGGCGCCGGATGTCGAGGCCCTGCCCGACGCCGAACCCGCCCGTGTGGGCACTCCGGCCCGGGCCCAGGACACCTACGCCTACGCCGAGCGCGCCCAGGCTCTGAACTACGCCTTCGAGGACGCTCCGCCCGACTACGGCTACGACTACGAAGACAGCGAGGCCTGGGGTTGGGAAACTGAGGACGGCTACTACCGCGACGTCGAGCCCGTCGGCGACGACGGCGACCGCTACTACTACTACGGTCCCGACGACGACGAGCCGTTCTACATCCGCGACGAAGGCTACGGCTACGGCTTCGACAACGGCATCCTGGTGGTCATCTACGACCCCTACGGCCGGGTCATGCCCATCGACTTCATCCGCTCGCGCGCCGGCTGGGCCGGCCGCTACCTGTGGCGCGCCCGTCACCTTCGCGAGCGCCGCGCCGCACGCCGTTGGCGGGTCGAACACGACCGTTGGTACGCCCGCCAGGCCCGCTATGAGGCCGAGCAGCGCGCTATCGAACAGGCCGCCCGCGAGCAGGCCGAGTGGCGCGCCTACCGCGAGCGCATGGAAAGCCGCGAGCGCGACCACTTCGAGGACGAACGCCGGCGCCGCCAGGAGGAAGCCCGCCGCGCCCAGGCCGACTTCGAGCGCGAGCAGGCCCGTCTGGAGCGCCAGCGTGAACGCGACCGCGTCCGCACTCCGGAGGACAATCCGCCGCCGGTGATCGTCGATCGTCCCCGCCGCAACGACAACGGCGGCATCGTTCCGCAGGACCGCCAGTTCCCCGATCGTCCCGCACGGCCTGAACGACCCAACCGACCTGATCGCGCCAATCCGAACGGCGGGATCGTCCCCGGTGATCGCCAGCTGCCGGACCGTCCCAACCGTCCGGCCGGCGACAACGGCGCCGCCGAGCGCCAGCGCGCCGCCCAGGCTGAGCGCCAGGCCGCCCAGGCCGAACGCCAGCGCCAGCAGGCCGCCGCCCAGGCTCAGCGCCAGGCGGAAGCCAATGGCCAGCGCAACCAGGCGGCCCAGGCCGAGCGGCAACGCGCCGCACAGGCGGAACGCCAGGCTGCCCAGGCCGAACGCCAGCGCCAGCAGGCCGCCGCCCAGGCTCAGC
>JANNVY010000199.1:0-9475 GCA_031408375.1 Pseudomonadota bacterium
CACTATGGGTGATCGGGCATCCTACGGCGTGGGGGCAGGAACGCTGTCGATGCGCGAACGCGGGGCGCCCGCCGGCTTCAATTGCGTGGAGTGGGACGATGAGGCGGTGACGGTCACGGCTCTCGGCTGGGCCGGTTCGCATTTCGAGCCGCAGCGGACCTGGCGCCTGGAGCGCCGCCAGACGGCGAAAGCCGCGGCCTTGCGGGCCGCGGCTTCCATTCAGTCCTGAGCCTGAGGGTTCAGGCCGTCAGATATTGGTTCCGCGTCCCCGGAAGGCGCCCGCGATCAGGGAGACCACGAACAGCACGAGAAAGACGAAGAACAGGATCTTGGCGATGTCCATGGACACGCCGGCTACGCCGCCGAAACCCAGGAAGGCGGCGATCAAGGCGACAATCAGAAAGCCCAAGGCCCAGCGAAGCATGTCGTATCTCCTGGAATGCACGGCTGCTTGATCAAGCCGTTCAGAGATGACAACGCTGCTGAAGCCTCCTTGTTCCCGCGTCTCAGCGGCGGCGCTTGGGGCCTTCGTCGGAGGGCGCGCCGCTGAGCGCCGCGGCCACGATGGTGGCGAGCGCCGGGTTGCGCAGGAAGATGAAGCCGGCTGCCAGGCCCGCGGCGGTGGCGGCGATGGGCCGCTCCTTGGCGAAACCGATCAGACGGTGGGTCAGACTCTCAGGCTCTGGCTCGGGCGCCGAACGGAACATCGGCTTGCCGAAGGCGAACAGCGCGACCACGCCGGCGACGACGGCCATGACGCCCGCCAGCACCAGCGCCGCGGCCCAGTTCGGCAGGACCTGCACGAGGCCGTACCAGGCAGCGCTGCCCAGGGCCGTGACGCAGAGGATGACGGCCGTCGCGATGGCCGCGATGGCCGCGACCTTCGTCGCTATGCGACCTCCGATCAACGGCGGCCGCCGGCCAGCAGCATGCCGATGACGACGCCGATGCCGACGGCGGTCAGGGTCGAGACGATGGGCTTCTCCTGGACCCGCTCGGTGACGTAGCGCTGGGCCGTCTCGAGCTGGTCGGAGGCTTCGTCGTAGTACTCGCGGGCGCGCTCGCGGAACTCGCCGGCGCGTTCGCGCACGGCCTGTTCGGCGCGCAGGGCGAATTCCCGGACGCGGCGTTCTTCTTCGCTGAGACCGTTGGTGCGGTCGGCGGCGGCTTTGGACTGGGCGGCCATTATAGGTTCTCCTGAAATGGGTGCGAGAGCAGCCCCGATGCGCCAACGCGCCGGGACTGCCGCCGTTCCGAAACCTCCTACGCCCAAACCGGTTTCAAGTCTCCAAAGATTTCCGTAAGCACTTACATATTAGGCGCCGGGCGTGGGGTCGATTGCGGTGCTGGCCTCGACGGCGGCCGCGGCCTATGAGTCGGGCATGAGCCTCCTCCTTCACGGCTACTGGCGCTCCGGGACGTCCTATCGCACCCGGATCGCACTCAACCTCAAGGGCCTCGACTACGACCAGCTCGGCGTCGATCTGCGCGCCGGTGAGCAGCGGTCCGATGCCTTCCTCACCCTGAACCCCCAGGGAATGGTGCCGGCGCTCGAATACGACGGCGTGGTCCTGACCCAGAGCCCGGCGATCCTTGAATGGCTGGAGGAGCGCTGGCCCGAGCCGCCGTTGTTGCCCAAGGGCGCCGACGACCGCGCCCGGGTCCGGGCCATGGCGGCGATCATCGGCTGCGACGTTCATCCCCTGAACAACCTGCGGGTCCTCAAGGCGATCCGCGAGCTGGGCGCCGACGAGGCCGGAGCCAACGCCTGGGCCGGCCGCTGGATATCCGCCGGTTTCGATGCGCTGGAGGCGATGATCGCCCGACACGGCAACGGCTGGGCCTATGGCGCGGAGCCGGGCCTGATCGAGTGCTACCTGATCCCGCAGGTCTATTCCGCGCGCCGCTTCGCTGTCGACCTCTCCCCATGGCCGCTGATCGGCGCCATAGACAGGCGAGCCGCCGACCACCCCGCCATCGCGACGGCCCACCCCGACCTGCAGCCGGACGCCGACTGATGCTGGATGAGCTGAAACGCCGCAATCGGGACTGGGCCGCCGCCAAGACCCTGGTGGACCCTGAGTTCTTCGCTCGCCTGGTCAACCAGCAGGCCCCTGACTACCTGTGGATCGGCTGTTCTGACAGTCGCGTGCCGGCCAATGAGATCGTCGGGCTCGATCCGGGCGAGATGTTCGTCCACCGCAATGTCTCCAATCTGGCCCCGCCGCAGGACGCCAACTACCTGTCGGTGTTGCAGTATGCGCTGGAGGTGCTGGGGATCGAGCATGTTCTGGTGGTGGGGCACTACGGGTGCGGGGGAGTGCGCGCGGCGGTGGAGAGCACCGACCACGGGCTGATCGACCATTGGCTGTCGCCGGTGCGCGAGACCGCCCATGATCACCGGGACGAATTGTCGGCGGTCGATGGCGACGCCCGGCTGGACCGGCTTTGTGAATTGAACGTCATCCGCCAGGTTCGCAACGTTGCCTCCAACCCGTTCGTCACCAAGGCGTGGAAGCAGGGCCGCGGGATCCACGTGCATGGCTGGGTCTATTCCCTGGCCGACGGACTGATCCACGATCTGGAGGTCACGGTCGGCGGCCCGGAAGATTTCCAGCGCCACTTCGAAAGCTCGCCCTGCCAGGGATAAGCGAGCTTCAGCGTCCCGAAATCGGACGGCTCAGCGGTTCCTTAAGGTTTACGGCCCACGGTTGGGGAGACCCAGGAACCGTCGGAGGCGCGCCATGTCGCGGGCCGCAGCTCAAGTCGCCGCCAAGACCGCCCCGGGATCGGGTCGCGTCCGCGCGACCGCCGCGCCGACCTATGCGTCGACCCTGAAGACCGCCCGCATGGCCATCGGCGCGACCGTCACGGACCGCAACGGTGTCTCCCGCCTCGACCTTTGCAACGCCGAGGGCGCGGTGCTGCTGGGCTGGGCCGACGCCCGGGTCGAGACCGCCGTCGCCAACACCCGCGCCGACCAGCATTGCCAGGCCGAAGCGGCCGAGCGGATCGGCATGCTGCTGCCCTGCGCCGAAGCCGTCGCCTTTCGCTCGCACCTCAATCACGCCCTGGCCGACGCCCTGTCGGCGGCCAAGACCCTGACCGGCCGCGACGGCGCCTTCTTCTGCGACGACGACACCACCGCCCGCGGCGACGGCGAGGCGGTCACCGCCGCGTTGGAACGCCACGCCGGCCAGGTCGCCGCCCTGGTCATCCGCCCCATGGAGGCGTCGCGCGACTTCCTCGTGACGGCTCGCAAGCTGACCCGCCGCGACGGCGTGCTGCTGATCTTCGACGAGAGCCGCACCGCCTTCCGCGTCCACAAGGGCGGCGCCCAGGGCCTGCACGGCGTCGTCCCCGACATCACCTTGCTGGGCCCGTCGCTGGCCAACGGTCGACCGATCGCGGCCATCGCCGGCCGCGTCGAGCCGATGCGCCTGCTCAGCGCCAGCGGCGACCGGGTGCCCGGCGTGGCCCTGGCCGCCGCCTGCGCCACCCTGGACCGCGTGGCCCGCGACGATGTGCCCGAGATCCTGACCCTGCGCGGCGCCGAGATCGAGGCCGAAGTCGAGCAGCGCCTGGCGCGCTCCGGCGCGGCCAAATGGCTGGGCCTGTTCGGTGATCCGACCTGGAGCCTGGTGGCCGCAGGTCCACGCCTCGGCTTCGACGGCGAGGCCATGGAAGCGGCCCTCGCCCTGGCGCTTTACGACGAGGGCGTGCTCAGCTTCGGCGCCCATGTGGCCTCCATGGCCCTCAACGAAGGCGCCATGTCGCGACTGCTGGCGGCTTATGACGCAGTGCTGCCGCCGTTGGTCGAGCGCGCCGCCCGCGGCGAGTTCGACCGCCGCCTGCGCCGGAGCGCGCTGGCGCGATGATCCGCAACGCAGAACTGGGACTGGGCGCGGCCCAGTTCGGCCTCGACTACGGCGTGTCCAACCCGCGCGGCCGCGTGCCCGAGCACGAGGTGCGTGGAATCCTCGACACCGCCGCCATTAACAAGGTCGGCTTCATCGACACGGCCCCGGCCTATGGCGATTCCGAGCGCATTCTCGGCCAGAGCTGGCCATTCCCCAGTCCGTTCCGGGTGGTCACCAAGACCGTGCCGATCGCCGAGGGACTGGACCGGGTCGAGACCCGCGCACGGCGCTCGCTTGAGAAGATGGGCCTGTCGCGCGGCCACGCCATCCTGGTGCACGCCGCCGAGGACCTGTTGGGTCCGGACGGCCCGGCGCTGTGGGATCGCCTGCAGGGCCTGAAGGCCGAGGGCCTGTTCCAGAAGATCGGCGTCTCCTGTTACGGATCCGACGAGCCAGTGCACCTGGCCCGGCGCTTCCGGCCTGACCTGATCCAGCTCCCCTGCTCGCTGCTCGACCAGCGGCCGGACCGGGACGGGACCCTGCGCGCCCTGGCGGACCTGGGCGTCGAGATCCACCTGCGCTCGATCTTCCTGCAGGGCCTGCTGTTCCTCGACCGGGACCAGCTGCCCGCCGCCCTGGGTGATGCAGGTCCGCGCCTGTCGCGCATCCGCCGCGCCCTGGCAGAGGCCGGGGCCGATCCGCTGCAGGCCGCGCTGGCCTATGCCCAGACCCGGCCCGAGGCCTCCGCCGTGATCCTGGGCGTGACCTCAGCGGCGGAGCTGCGCGCCATCCTCGCCGCCGCCGCTACGCCGGTTCCCGATCTCGACTGGACCGCCCTGGCGCTCGATCATCCCGTCGCCCTGGACCCCAGGCGTTGGACCGAGGCGCCCGCGCCCCGCTCCAACGTCACGCGGCTCAGTAGCGCAGCCTGATCCCGGCGTAGGCCGACAGCCCCGGCTGTCCGTAACCGGCCGCCTCCTGGTAGTGGGCGTCCGTCAGGTTCTCGATCCGCGCCGTCAGCTTCACCCGCTCCGTCAGCTCAAATCCAGCCGCCAGGTCCGCCGTGGCGAATCCCGGTCGCTCGCCGGTCCCGAAGCCGACGATGTCGCTCTGCTCGCTCTCGGCCCGCACTGTCAGCGCCGCGTCAAAGCGGTCCCCCGTCCAGAACAGGCTGACCGACCCGGTGTGTTCCGGCGCCCGCAACAGGCGCAGGCCCGTGGAGTTGTCGACCGCGTCGGTGAAGGCGTAGCCGGCCTTCAGGCGGAACCCCGCCCCCAGCTCGGCCCGCAGGTCCGCCTCGATCCCGTCCGTCGAGGTCGAGGCGATATTCTCGTAGTGGCCGGCAACGTAGGAAATCTGGTCGGTGACATCGAGATGGAAGCCAGTGAGCGAGGCCTCGAAGCGCCGGTCGGGCGAGCGCCAGCCGAGCGTCGCGTCCCAGCCCTCGGCGGTTTCCGGGGTCAGGGCGCCGGCCGGGGTGTAGCAGAAGTCGCAGACGATCTGGCTGACGGTCGGGGTCTTGAAACCCTGGCCGAAGGAGGCGGTAGCGCGGAATCCGGCGCCCAGGTCGGCCATCAGGGACACACGCACGGTGGTCTCGCCGTCGAAATCCTCAGGCGCATCATGGCGGAGGCCCAGGGTAGCGGACAGGCGGTCTGTGGGACTGAAGCGGCCCACGGCGAACACTGACGTCGTGGCCAACCGCGCGTCGGTGAAGCTGGCGTCGCCGCGGATGCGCTCGTGCTCCACGCCCCCGACCAGACCCCAGGCCTCGCCCGCCCGGTCGTGCTCGGCCGTCCAGCGCCAGACCTGGCGCTCGCCGGTGAACACGCCGGGGAAGGTCCCGAAGCTTTGGCGCTCGATGTCGTAGAGGCTGACACTGAGGCTGTGGTCGACACCCCACGGCCCGGAGATGCGGGCGCGGCCAAAGCCCGACCAGGTCTTCGTCTCCGCCCGGTCGGCGGTGTCGGCCAGGACGTAGAAGGGCGGCGGGAAGCCGTCGGTCTCGACCTCCGCCGAACTATAGCGCAACCGCCCGTCCAGCTCGACGGCGGGCGCCACGCGCACCCGGCCCGCCACGCCCGCCGTCCAGGTCTCGAACCCGTCGTCCTCGACGGCGCCGTCCGCTTTGTCGGCCTGGGAGATGCCGTCGGTGCGGAAGCTGGAGACGAAGGCCGACAGAGCGTGGTCGGCGTCGCGCGTCCCGATGGAGGCGAAGGTCCGCAGGGTCGAAAACGACCCGCCCTCGATCCCCGCTGACAGGCCCTCGGCTTCGCGGCTGGTGAAGCTGATCACCCCGCCGATGGCCGCCGATCCCCACAGCGAGCCCTGAGGTCCGGACAGGATCTCGATGCGGTCGACCTGGGCCAGGTCCAGGCTGGAGAAGTCATAGGCGCCCGACGGCGTGGCCGGGTCGTTCATCGGAATGCCGTCGATCAGCACCAGGGTCTTGTCGGTCGAGGCGCCGCGGATGCGCACCGAGGTCAGGCCCCCGAAGGCGCCTTCTGAATAGAGGCTGACGCCCGGCACGGTGTTGAGCACATCGGTGGCGAAGGTCGCCTGCATGGCCTCGATCTGGGCCGAGGATATGACCCGCAGGCCGGGCGCGTCGGCGGGCGTGGTGGGCAGGCGGGCGACCGTGACAATGACCTCGTCGACCGGGGTGGCTTCACCGGCGAAGGCCGGGCCGGCGGCGGCCAGTATGGCCAGTATGGCGATCGGGCAGGCTGAGGCGATCCTTGGGAAGCGCATGGCGCAGGTTCCTTATGGAAAACCCGCGCGGCGCCGCGTGGCGATGGGATGTGAGACGACAACGCCGGCGCGCCGCCCGGCGGTCGCCTCGACGGAGGACGGCCCCGTCAAGACAGGGATCCCCACGCGCCCAAGGTCTGTTCCCGGACCACGGGTCGAGCGACGGCGGCGGCAGGTCTCCTGGCTTGCGGGTCGACAGCCGTTCGTCCTCGCCTTCCCGGCCCGAAGTCTGGACCAGTGGCGCCGCGTCCCCCCAATCGTCTCGGGAAGGGACACGGACGGACGAGGGCCTCGCCGCTTACAGTTGCGGGCACAGCCGCGGATTTGGGGGTCAGACCCCGCACCGCATTCCCATCTTGGCCCCCCGTTAAAGGGGGAACCGCCTAGGGACCGGTATGGCGGAGGGGGGCGGGGGAGGCAAGCGCTCCCCCCTTTTGCAGCCGCCGCTGCAGCTTACGCCTCCGCCTGCACCTTCAGCCCGATCGGGCACACCACGCCCGTCCCGCCGATGCCGCAGTAACCCGCCGGATTCTTGGCCAGGTAGCCCTGGTGGTAGCCCTCGGCGTAGTAGAACCCCGGCGCCTCGGCGATCTCGGTGGTGATCGTCCCCAGCCCACGGGCCGACAGGGCTTGCTGGTAGGCGTCGCGGGACGCTTCGGCCTGGGCGCGCTGGTCCTCGTCCACCCAGTAGATGGCCGAGCGATACTGGGTTCCGTGGTCGCCGCCCTGGCGCATGCCCTGGGTGGGGTCGTGGTTTTCCCAGAAGGCCTTGAGCAGCTGGTCATAGGTGATGGCCTTCGGGTCGAAGACCACCTTCACCGCCTCGGTATGGCCGGTGCGGCCCGAGCAGGCCTCCTCATAGGTCGGGTTGGGGGTCAGGCCGCCCTGGTAGCCCACGGCGGTGACCCAGACGCCCGGCAGTTGCCAGAAGATGCGCTCGACGCCCCAGAAACAGCCCATGGCGAAATAGGCGGTCTGGAAGCCGTCGGGGTAGGGGCCCTTCAAGGCGTGGGCCGAGACGACGTGATTGGCGTCGGTAGGGATGGCGGCGTCGCGGCCTGGCAAGGCGGTGTCGCGGGTGGGCAGGTCGTTGGGCTTGCCGAACATGGAGATCCTCCGGGGGAGCGCGTTGGCGCAGGATATGGGGATTTTGCGCGGGCGTGCATCCCGCGGCGTCGATGAGCATTACGAAGGCGCCCCTGCCGGGGTTACATTCCAGGAACCGCCGCCCATGCGCGCCGCCCCCAGCCTTGCTGCCATCCTCGTTCTCGTCGCCGCCTCCGCCCTGCTGGCGGCCTGCGGCGAGTACGCCAAGCTGACCGTCAACGACGGAATCGGGCCCAATCCGACCCTGCCCGCGCCCAACCCCACGCCGATCCCGACGGTGAACATCGCCGATGCGGTGGGCTGGCCCGCCGGGGCCATGCCGACGCCCGGTGCGGGCCTGGCCGTTGCGCCCTTCGCTACCGGGCTGGAGCATCCGCGGTGGCTGGAGGTGCTGCCCAACGGCGACGTGCTGGTCGCCGAGACCAATGCCCCGCCCAAGCCGGAAGACAGCAAGGGGCTGCGAGGCTGGATCATGGGCATCGTGATGGGCAAGGCCGGGGCGACGGTGCCCAGTCCCAACAAGATCCTGCTGCTGCGCGACACCGACGGCGACGGCAAGGCTGACCAGCGGTTCGTGTTCGCCCAGGGGCTGAACTCGCCGTTCGGGATGGCGCTGGTGGGCGAGGATTTCTACGTCGCTGATTCCGATGCGGTGCTGCGCTTCCACTACACCAGGGGCGCCACCTCTGTGACCGCGCCGGTGAAGCTTACCGACCTGCCGGCCGGGCCGATCAACCACCACTGGACCAAGTCGCTGATCGCCAGTCCGGACGGGATGCGGCTGTACGCGACCGTCGGGTCCAACTCCAACGCGGGCGAGAACGGGATGGCCGCAGAGGAAGGCCGCGCCGCCATCTGGGAGATCGACCGGGCCTCAGGCGTCAAGCGCATCTTCGCCACCGGCCTGCGCAATCCCAATGGCATGTTCTGGGAGCCGGTGACGGGCGCGCTGTGGGTGACGGTGAACGAGCGCGACGAGATCGGCTCGGACCTGGTCCCGGACTACATGACCAGCGTGCGCGACGGCGGCTTCTATGGCTGGCCCTACAGCTGGTACGGCCGCCACGTCGACGTGCGGGTCAAGCCCCAGCGGCCCGACCTGGATGCTTCGGCGCTCGTGCCCGACTATGCGCTGGGGCCGCACACAGCGTCCCTGGGCCTGACCTTCTCGACCGGCGCGACCGCTCTGCCGGCCGCCTACGCCAGCGGGGCCTTCGTGGGTCAGCACGGATCGTGGAACCGCAACCCGCGGTCGGGCTACCGGGTCATCTTCGTGCCCTTCGTGGGCGGCAAGCCGGCCGGGGCGCCGGTCGAGGTGTTGACGGGATTCCTGACGCCGGACGGCAAGGCGCGGGGCCGCCCGGTCGGTGTCGCCGTGGACCGTTCCGGCGGCCTGCTCGTGGCCGACGACGTGGGCAATGCGGTGTGGCGCGTCACGGGCGCGGGAGCAGTCACGGCGGCGGGGGCGGCGGGGCCCTCCGCCCGCTGATTTCGCGCGGCATCCAAAGCGGTCTTGCCGCCCCGCGCGCCTTGCTTTATTGCGCCCCGTTCGCGGTCGGAACCACGGTTCCACCGACGTGCTGGAGAGGTGGCCGAGTGGTCGATGGCGCACGCTTGGAAAGCGTGTATAGGGGAAACTCTATCGTGGGTTCGAATCCCACTCTCTCCGCCACCCACCCGTCGAGATTTTCTCCGGGGAATGGGGAATGAAGCATGCTCCTCAAGGCCGCATCGAGGGTTTCTGCGATTGCGGCGCT
>JANNVY010000200.1:0-5426 GCA_031408375.1 Pseudomonadota bacterium
CCGTCGTCGTCCACCAGCTTGAGCTCGACGCCCATCGGCGGGCGGCCCTGCTTCAGGCGATAGGGCACCTGCTGGTCAAACGGCAGGGCGGCCACCGCCGGTGTGAGCGTGCCAATGGTCCCGAGCGGCGAGGTCTCTGTCATGCCCCAGGCGTGGCCAACTTCCACGCCGTAGTCGTCGTGGAAGGCGCGGATGATGGTCTCCGGACAGGCAGCGCCGCCGATGGTGACCCGGGACAAGTCTGGAAGCTTGAGATTGTGGGTCTGCAGGTGAGTCAGAAGCATCTGCCAAACTGTTGGCACAGCCGCCGAGATCGTGACCTTCTCGGCCGCAAGCAACTCATAGATTGAGGCGCCGTCCATCTTGGCGCCGGGCATGACCAGTGTTGCGCCGACAGCCGGCGCCGCGAAGGCGATGCCCCAGGCGTTGGCGTGGAACATCGGCACCACCGGCAGGATGGTGTCCTTCACCGAGGTCGCCAGCGCGTCGGCCTGGAGACCCACCAGGGTGTGGATGAAGTTGGAGCGGTGCGAATAGAGCACCCCCTTCGGGTCGCCGGTGGTCCCGGAGGTGTAGCAAAGGCCGCAGGCGGTCTCTTCGGAAAAGCCGCCCCAGACGCACTCATTGGACTGTTCGGCGACGACCTGTTCGTAGCACTCCGCCCGCGGCAGCTTCGTCTGCGGCATATTCCAGGCGTCGGTCATGACCACCACCCGCTCCACCGTCGGGCAGTTGGGCAGGATCTGCTCCAGAATCCCGATGAAGGTCAGGTCGGTGAAGATGATCCGGTCTTCGGCGTGATTGATGATCCAGGCGATCTGCTCGGGAAACAGGCGCGGGTTCAGCGTGTGGCACACGGCGCCGATGCCCATGATGCCGTACCAGGTCTCCATGTGCCTTTGGGTGTTCCAGGCCAGGGTCGCGACCCGGTCACCTTGCTTGATCCCCCAGCCCTTCAGGGCATTGGACACGCGCTTGGCCTTGTCGTGACACTCAGCGTAGGTGCCGCGGACGATAGGACCCTCGACGGATCGGGTAACGATCTCGCGGTCCCCGTGCCACTCCTTGGCGTGGTCAAGGATCTTGTCGACCGTAAGCGGCCAAGACTGCATCAAGCCGAGCATCGGTAACTCCCTACCTCGCGCGTCTTTCGTTCAGCGCTTGCTGCGACGTTACGTTTGGGAACGGCGATAAGCAACGGAGCCGCGCATGATCAACGTTTGTCGTCGAACCTGCGAATGGACGGGTCGACAGCAACTGGCCGATTCAGGCGTCGGGCGCTTCGATGAACACCGATTTCTCGCGCTTAAAGCCAAGCTTTAAAAGAAAAAATTGGTGTTTTTAGATTGCTTGGTTTCCCCTCTTGCCTCAGCCTAAGGTGGCCGTGCAATCTTGTCATGCCCCGCAACAAGCGAAACTAGAGTCGCCGGAGTAGTCAGTGACGGTCGGGAGTTACGGAAAGCCTCCGGGAAGCGTTGAGGGCCGCCTCGAAGCCAAGCGCAAGCGCGTACTCGAATCCGCACGCAAGCACTTCATGCATGGCGGATTCGCCGACACCGGCATCGAAACCGTGGCGCGGGACGCGCAGGTATCGACCGCCACCCTCTACGACCTTTTCCCTGGCAAGACGCAGCTGTTCCAGGCGGTCATCGAGGACGCCGGGGCTGAATTCTCGCGCCGGATCGGCGAAGTGACGGCCAGCGAGCCGGACCTGATGGCCCGCCTGAACACCTTCGCGGCTGGCTATGCCCGCTTCATGAGCGACCCCTTCGTGCGCGCGGTCTTCCGCCCGGTCGCCGCCGAGCGCCAGCGGTTCGCGCCGATGGCCCAGGGGTTCTATGATCGCGGGCGTACCGTTTTCGGCGGGGCGTTGATCGAGATCATCGCGGGCCTGGAGAAGGAAGGCCGGCTGCATGCGCCCCGCCCGGCGACCGCGGCGGGCCAGCTGATGGGCATGATCGAACACCCTACCTTCCTGATTCCCATCGTCACCGGCGGCGAGGTGGAAAGCAGCCGGACGCCCGAAGAGGTGGCGGCTGACGCGGTGGAGACCTTCCTGGCGCGCTACGGGGTCAAGTAGGCCGCTTATCTCGCTTTCCGTCAGGAAAGGGGGGACTGACTACGGATAAAGCCGCTCCTTCGCCCATCCGGCCCCCACGCGCTGGAAGTGCAGCCGATCGTGCAGCCGGAACGGCTTGTCGCGCCAGAACTCGAATGCCGTGGGGACGACGCGATACCCTGACCAGTGCGGCGGGCGGGGCGGCTGTGCGAGACCGAATTTCATGGCAGCCTTGGCGATCCGCTGTTCCAGCGCCAGGCGGCCTTCCATCGGCCGCGACTGGTCGGACGCCCAGGCCCCGATTTGGCTGTCGCGGGCGCGGCTGGCGAAGTAGGCGTCGGCTTCATCAGCCGTGACCGTCTCAACGGCGCCCCGCAGGCGAACCTGGCGGCGCAGCGACTTCCAGTGAAACAGCAGGGCGGCCTGGGGATTGGACCCCAGCTGCAGGCCCTTGGCGCTATCGGTGTTGGTATAAAAGACGAAGCCCCGCTCATCGACGCCCTTGAGCAGCACCATGCGCACATCGGGCAGGCCGCTCGAATCGGCGGTGGCCAGCGCCATGCCGTTGGGGTCGTTGGGCTCTGACTTCTTCGCGTCCGCGAACCAGGCGTCGAACAGGGCGAAGGGCTCGTCCAGATCGAAGATCGCCTCGTCGGCGTTGCCGGCATGGGCGCGTTCGTAGTCGGCCTTCGTCGGGCTGGGCGGAATGTCGGAAGCGCGGGTCATACCGCGCATATAGCGGTCTGCGAGCGGTTCCGCTAAGCCTGCCTGCATGTCGCACAACGCCTTCGGCCATCTCTTCCGAGTCACCACCTGGGGCGAAAGCCATGGGCCGGCGATCGGATGCGTGGTGGACGGGTGCCCGCCGGGCCTGCCGATCAGCGAGGCAGACCTGCAGGTCTGGCTGGACCGCAGGAAGCCTGGCGGCTCGCGGTTCGTGACCCAGCGCAAGGAATCCGACACGGCCCAGATCCTGTCCGGCGTGTTCGAGGGCGTGACCGCCGGGACGCCGATCTCGATCCTGATCAACAATGAGGACGCGCGGTCCAAGGATTATGGCGAGATCGCCGAACGCTTCCGTCCCGGCCACGCCGACTACGTCTATTTCGCCAAGTACGGGGTGCGCGACTTTCGCGGCGGCGGGCGCTCGTCGGCGCGTGAGACCGCTTCGCGGGTCGCCGCCGGCGGCGTGGCGCGGCTGGTGCTGGGCCCGCAGGTCAAGATCCGCGCCGGCGTCGTGCAGATCGGGCCCCACGCGGTGAACCGCGAGAACTGGGACTGGGACCAGACCGAGCAGAACCCCTTCTGGTCGCCCGACGCCGCCATCGTGCCCGTGTGGGAGAAGTATCTGGATGAGACCCGCAAGCGTGGCTCGTCCTGCGGCGCCATCGTCGAAGTCCATGCCGAGGGCGTGCCGCCGGGCTGGGGCGCGCCGCTCTACGGCAAGCTGGATGCGGAAATCGCCGCGGCCCTGATGTCGATCAACGCCGCGAAGGGGGTCGAAATCGGCGCCGGCTTCGCCTCCGCGACCCTGTCGGGTGAGGACAATGCCGACGAGATGCGCATGGGTGAAGACGGACCGGAGTTCCTGTCCAACCAGGCTGGTGGGATCCTGGGCGGCCTGTCGACGGGCCAGACCATCGTCGCGCGCGTGGCCTTCAAGCCGACCTCCTCGATCCTGACGCCGCGCAAGTCCATCGACGCCTCGGGGACCGAGATCGAAGTGACCACCAAGGGCCGCCATGACCCGTGCGTCGGCATCCGCGGCGCTCCGGTCGTGGAAGCCATGATGGCCTGCGTGCTCGCCGACGCCTTCCTGCGCCACCGGGGCCAGACGGGCGGCGGGGCGTTCCGGCCGGGGAAGAACGGGCGGGGTTGAGGGGTTTCGTCGCCGCGCCACTTCCGCAACTTACACTGTTTCCTATATGAGCGCTGAACCCTATTGCCTCAGGAGCGCGCGATGATCGAACGCAGACCCTTCCAGTCCCTCGGCGGCGCCGACCACGGCTGGCTGAAAGCCAGGCATCACTTCTCCTTCGCCGGCTACCATGACCCCAGCCGCATGAACTGGGGCTCCATCCGGGTGTGGAACGACGATGAGATCGCGCCCCAGACCGGTTTTCCGCCGCACCCGCACGCAGACATGGAGATCGTCACCTATGTGCGGACCGGCGCCATCACGCACCAGGACAGCATGGGCAACAAGGGCCGCACCGGCGCCGGCGACGTGCAGGTGATGTCGGCTGGATCGGGTGTGCGCCACGCCGAGTACAACCTCGAAAACGAAACCTCGACGCTGTTCCAGATTTGGATTCAGCCCAACGAGCGGGGCGGCCCGGCTAGTTGGGGCGCCAAGCCCTTTCCCAAGCATGCCCGCGAGGGAAGGTTCGTGGTCCTGGCCTCAGGCATCAAGGGCGACGGCGACGACGTGCTGCCGATCCGCACCGACGCGCGCGTGCTGGGAGCCACCATCCCGGCCGGAGAGACTGTCACCTATGACCTCGGCGCCCACCGCCACGCCTATCTGGTGCCGTCGGCCGGTGCCATTGAAGTCAATGGCGTTCGGCTGGACGCGCGCGATGGAGCGGCGATTCGCGACGAGGCGACCCTGACCCTCAAGGCTCTCGAGGACGCCGAGGTGGTGATGGTGGATGCAGCCTGAGCGACCGTGAACGGAGGTTAGTTGCTCCCGTCCGGGAATTTGGTTGACCCTTCGGAACGGCGCGCACTAGTCAGGGCTACAACCGGGCTCAGGGAGGGCTCCAGCCTCCGACCGTGCGTTTTGACCTGCTGAAAATACTGCTGGTGGACGATAACCACCACATGCGTACGCTGCTGGTGGAGATCCTGCGCGCCATCGGCGTGCGCAATCTGTACGAAGCGGCCAACGGCGCCGAGGCGCTGCAATTCATGCGCACCCACCAGATCGACGTAGTGCTGACCGACCTGGCCATGGAGCCGATCGACGGCATCGAATTCGTCCGCCTGCTGCGCAACGCGCCGGACAGTCCCGGCCAGATGACACCCGTGATCATGGTCACCGGACACTCCACAGAGCGGCGGGTGAAGGAAGCGCGCGACGCAGGCGTCAACGAGTTCCTGGGAAAGCCGGTCACCGCCCGCGGCGTGCTGGAGCGCATCCACGAGGTCATCGACCACGCCCGCACCTATGTGCGCTGCGACGACTATTTCGGCCCCGACCGGCGGCGCAGGCAGGAACCGGGCTACAAGGGTCCCAGGCGCCGCTCCCAGGACCAGCAACCGGACGAGACACCACAGGCATGAGGCCGGTGAATGCTGCTAGGCTGCCGGCCTGACATTGAGTCTGGAGCCCACGCCATGCGCCGTGCTGCCCTCGTCGTGACCC
>JANNVY010000201.1:0-2049 GCA_031408375.1 Pseudomonadota bacterium
GTGCCGGAAATCGCGGCGCGCTCCGGCGCGACCTTCGACTACCAGCCATTTCTGCTGGGCGGGGTTTTCAAGGCCACGGGCAATTCCTCGCCCGTGATGGTGCCGGCCAAGGGCAGGTGGATGCTGGGCGACCTCGGCCGCTGGGCCAAACGGCACGGCACGCCCTTCAACATGAACCCCAACTTCCCGATCAATACCCTGACCCTGATGCGCGGCGCGGCCGGGCTGAAGGGCAAGCCCGGGTTCGAACGCTATGTCGATGCGGTGTTCGACGCCATCTGGAAGGACCGCGAGAACATGAACGACGCCGCCGTGGTCGCCGAGGTGCTCTACGCCGCCGGTCTCGACGGCGCCGCCATCGCCGAGATCGCCAACTCCGATGAGGCCAAGGCGGCCCTGAAGGATGCGACCGAGCGCGCGGTCGAGCGCGGCGCATTCGGAGCGCCCACCTTCTTCATCGGCGATGAGATGCATTTCGGTCAGGATCGGCTGGACTTCGTCGAGGAAGCCATCGCCGCCTGAATGCGTGAGGCGCGTTATCGGCCGTCTTGGGGTTCGCCCGGCCCGGTCGTATAGTGTCCGCGTCGTTGGAGAGCTTCGGGTGCGTATCCTTCGCCAGATCGCCGGATCAGGCTTGGCCTGGGGCCTCGCGGGCCTGCTCGCGGCTGTTGCCCTGCGGTTCGGCGACCCGGTCCTGCTGCCCTTCGCCGACACCGTTGCGCTCAGGCTCGAGCCCTACATGAACCCGCAGCATGCGCGGTTTGGCGGCTACATGCTGCTGTTTATGCCCCTGCTGATTTCCCTCATCGCGCTCGCGATATGGCTGGAACGGCGGCTGGTGGGACCCGAGGCATAGCGCTCCGCTTGTGACCAGGGGCTCGCGGCCCTATCTTGTCAGACGGCGGGACATGCTGCGGTTCTCGTCGGAGGCAACCAATCCCGGGGACCTTAATCACTCTGTACGGGAGCTGTCCCTGTCAGGGCCCGAGGGCCCAGGCATATGGCGCCCACCTGGTTATCCAGGTCCGAGGGGATTTAAACCGCCTCCACGGTCTTCGCGGCGCCGCCACCCTACCTCTCTGCCCCCATGTCTGAGACCAAAGCCGAACTCCGGAGCCGCCTGCGCGAGAGGCGCAAGCGGCTGCAGGCGGCGCTGCCGGAGGCCGGGCGCGACCTGGCCGCCGGTGTTGGCGCCCTGCTGGACGGACTGGACGTCCGGCCGAGGACAGCGGCGATCTACCTGCCGCTGGGCTCGGAGATCGACACCGCACCCTTGGCCGCCGAGCTGATGCGGCGGGGGGTGGCGCTGGCCCTGCCGCGTGTCGATGCGATCGACAGCCCCATGAGCTTTCGCGCCTGGTCCCCCGGCGATCCCGTCGTGCCGGACATGCAGGGTTGTGCCGCGCCGCTGGCGTCAGCGCCTCAGATAGAACCGGACCTGATTTTCGTGCCGCTCGTCGCCTTCGACGCCGGGGGCGGGCGGCTGGGGCAGGGGGGCGGGTATTACGACCGGACCCTGGCGGCTCTGGCCGGCAAGCGCCCCGTCGTCATCGGCCTGGCCTTCGCCGGACAGGAGGTCGAGCGCGTTCCGTGCGACCCCCACGACCAGAAACTGGACGGCATCCTGACCGAAAGAGGCTATATGCCCGCCCGAAAGGGTTCCTGATGCGGTTTGCGTTCTTTGGCGATGTGGTCGGCCGGTCGGGCCGCGAGGGTCTGGCGGATCACCTGCCCGACCTGAAGCGGCGGCTGAAGCTCGATTTCGTGGTGGTCAACGCCGAGAACGCCTGCCACGGCTTCGGCATCTCTGAATCCACGGCGCGTGAGCTGTACTACGCCGGCGCCGACGTCCTGACCCTGGGCAATCACGCCTGGGACCAGAAGGAAGCCCTGACCTACATCGTGCGCGAGCCGCGGCTGATCCGCCCGGTGAACTATCCGCGCCTGTCCGACCCGCCCGGCCGCGGCGCCGACCTTTTCGAGACCCACAACGGCCAGCGGGTACTGGTCATCAATGTGCTGGGCCGCGTGCACATGGACGCCATGGAC
>JANNVY010000202.1:0-3723 GCA_031408375.1 Pseudomonadota bacterium
AGATCGCCGAGCTGGCCGACCGCGACCCGGCGCTCGCCGCCGAACTCTCACAGTTCCGCGATGAGGAACTGGCGCACCGCGACAAGGCCGTCGAGGAAGGCGCCCACGAGGCGCCGGGCTACGACATCCTCTCGACCGTCATCCGCCTGGGCTGTCGCGCCGCCATCAAGATCAGCGAAAAGGTGTGAGCGTCTTTCGCCTGTCGGAAACGCCTGCCACCATGGCTGAGTCTCAAACACTCTCCCCCCGTCCCGGAGTAAGCCCATGATCCGCGCCCGCCGCGCGCGCATCGTCGCCACCCTCGGTCCCGCCAGTCGCTCGCCCGAGATGGTGGAGACCCTGGCCCGGGCCGGCGCCGATGTGTTCCGCCTGAACTTCAGCCACGGCGCGCCCGAGGATCACCGCGCGGCTCTGGAGGCGGTCCGTGCCGCGGAGATCGCCATCGACCGTCCGCTGGCAGTGCTGGCTGACCTGCAGGGGCCCAAGCTGCGCCTCGGCCAGTTCGAAGGCGGCAAGGCCGAGCTGGTGGCGGGCCAGCCGTTCCGGCTTGAGCTGAACGGCGCCAAGGGCACGGGCCGAGGGGCGCCCATGTCGCACCCGGAAATCTTCGCGGTGCTGAAACCGGGTGTGATGATTCTGATCGACGACGGCAAGCTGAGGCTGCGGGTCGACAAATGCGGCCCCGCCTTCGCCGACACGACGGTGATCCAGGGCGGGACCGTCTCGGACCGCAAGGGTGTGAACCTGCCCGGCGTGGTGCTGCCGCTGTCTGCCCTGACCGAAAAGGATCGTTCGGACCTGGCGTTCGCGCTGGACCTCGGCGTTGACTGGGTGGCCCTGTCCTTCGTTCAGAAGCCCGAGGACATGGCCGAGCTGCGCATGATCGTGGGCGGCCGCGCCGCCTGCCTGGCCAAGATCGAGAAGCCCCAGGCCCTGGACTGCCTGGACGCCATTCTCGACCTCTGCGACGGAGTCATGGTCGCGCGCGGCGACCTGGGCGTGGAGCTGCCGCCCGAGGATGTGCCGGTGGCGCAAAAGCAGATCATCCGGGCCGCCAAGCTGCGGGGCGCGCCGGTCATCGTCGCCACCCAGATGCTGGACTCCATGGTCCATTCGCCGACGCCGACCCGGGCCGAGGCGTCGGACGTGGCCAACACCGTCTATGAGGGGGCCGACGCCATGATGCTCTCGGCCGAGAGCGCCTCGGGCGACTTCCCGGTCGAGGCCGTGGCCATCATGGACCGCATCATCAGCCGCGTGGAGCAGGACCCGCGCTGGCCCCAGCTGATGGCCGCCGAGCATGCCGGCGACGCCAAGGGCGACCTGAACGCCATCGCCGCGGCCGCGACCCGCGCCGCGGAGGCCTCCCAGGCGGCCTGCCTGGTGGCCTTCACCGCCGGCGGCACCACCGGCCGACGGCTGTCGCGCGAGCGGCCGCTGCAGCAGATCCTGGTCCTGACCCCGGCCATCCAGACCGCCCGCAAGCTGGCCCTGGCCTGGGGGGTCGAGCCGCGCGTCGCCGCCGACCCCGCCAATGTCGAAGAGATGGTGGCCGAGGCGGTAGAGGAATGCCGGACCCTCGGCCTCGCCAAGGCGGGACAGGCGATCGTCATTGTCGCCGGCGTCCCCTTCGGCCGCGCCGGCTCGACCAACATGATCCGTATCGCGCACGTCTGAGGGCCGCGGAATCGAAAAGGGCGCGACAGAAGCCGCGCCCTTATTGCTGTCCAATGGACGGTTGCGGGCCAGCAGGCCCGCGCCGCCAGAGTTCCGCCTATTCGCGGTTGCGAACGCCGCAGCCTTGCTGCTCGCCGCGATTGCGCACGGACTGGACCGGGGCCGGCTGGCAAGGGTTGCAACGCGCCGTGTTGTTGCACTGCTTGCTGCAGAAGGCCGGCACGATCTCGCACCAGCCCTGCTCGGCCTGGGCCGGGCTTTGCTCGGCGGTTCCAGCATAGACCGGAGCCGAGATGGCCATCATCGAAGCGGCGGCAAAACCGGCGACGATGAACGAACGAATGGACTTGCGAGTCATGTGAATCTCCCCAGAGGCGAATTGCGCCCCGGCTCAGGAAACACTGTTCGCCGCCTCATGGGAAGGCCACCCGCGTCGAAAGGGGCGTCCTCGCCGGACGCCCCCCTCACGCATGCTATTCCCGGTTGGCGACGCAGTCCTGCTGATCATTGCGAATCGGGCTCGCCGCGCGCTGGAACCGGGCGCGGCCGGAGCCGCGCCCTTTGACGTCCAGGCGCCTAGCTGACGTTCGGCGGATTGCACCGGGCGGAAGGCCCTGTGTTGCAACGGCGTTCGCAGAAGGCCGGCACGATCTCGCACCAGCCCTGGGCCGAAGCGGTCGCCTCATCAGTCGCGGCCTGGGCCGGGATTGCGAATGTCGTCAGCGACGCGGCGGCAAGGCCGGCGACAAGGAACTTGTTGATGGTCCTACGGAACATGAAGTCTCTCCCTCTTGGGCGAGCGGAGCGCTCACCAAGCGCCACCGTCGCAATCGATACCGGCGTTCGTCAAGTCACGGTCCGGTGCGCTCCCGGCAGACGGATGGGTCGAGAATCACCCTAGGCTTTACGGCAGTGGGCGAAGCGGCTCACGGGGAGGCCAGCTGAATTCATGACCCGACCCTCGCAAATCGTCGCGGCCGCCATCACGGCCATGTTCGCGGCCGGCCCGGCCCTTGCCGCCCTGCCCTTCCAGCCCACCGCCCAGCAGGTGATTTCGAGCGCCGCCTCGGCCGCCCCCCGCGCGGTAAGCGATAACGCCACTGTCGTGACCTACGATCAGCGCGGCGTGCTGCGCACCCTGCGCCAGGGAAGCAATAACTTCACCTGCATGCCCGACGATCCGACGACTCCCGGCGACGATCCGATCTGCGTCGACGCCAACGGACTGGAGTGGATTCTGGCGCTGGCCGCCAACAAGACCCCGACGCCGGGCAAGATCGGCATCGGCTACCGGCTGCAGGGCGGGTCTGACGCCTCGAACCTCGACCCCATGGCTTCCGCGCCGGCCGACGGCGCGATCTGGATCAAGACCGGTCCGCAGATCCTGATCCTGAATGCCGGGAGCGCCCTGACCGGCTATCCCGAGGCGCAGGCGACGCCGGACCCCACGCGGCCCTTCGTAATGTTCGCGGGCACCCCCTACGCCCGCCTCGTCATCCCGGTGAAATAGCCGGCCGCGACTTCACGTCTTGGCTGTGGGCGCCCGTGGGCTAAGGTCGCGGCCCTTAACCGGAGCAACTCGAATGAACCCCGCCGCCGAATTCGATCTCATCGTCTATGGCGCCAGCGGCTTCACGGGCCGGTTGGTCGCGGAGTACCTGTCGCTGCGCTACGGCTCGGGCGGCGAGCTGCGCTGGGCCATGGCCGGGCGTGACGCGGCCAAGCTGGCGGCCGTGCGCGACGAGATCGGGGCCGCGGCCTCGACCCCCCTGGTCATCGCCGACGCCTCTGATCCAGCCTCGATCCGGGCGATGGTCGGACGCGCCAAGGCGGTGATCACCACGGTCGGCCCCTACCAGCTGTACGGCGAGCCCCTGGTGGCGGCCTGCGCCGAGGCCGGGACCGACTATCTCGAACTGTGAGGCGTGCCGGCCTGGTTGCGGCTGATGATCGACGCCTATGAGGCGAAGGCCAAGGCCAGCGGCGCGCGCATCGTCTTCTCCTGCGGCTTCGATTCCATCCCCTTCGAGCTGGGCGTCCTGTTCG
>JANNVY010000203.1:0-3199 GCA_031408375.1 Pseudomonadota bacterium
CGGCCGCGGCGAGGAAGGCGAAATAAGGGTTGGGGCCTTCGCCGTCCCAGACCACGCCGGGAAGCTGCTTCAGGCGGTGGGTGATCAGTTCGCGGGCGTCGTCTGGCGTGCGGCGCGACATGGTGACCAGCACCGATCCGCCGGCCCGGCTGACGGCCGAGGCGATCTCGTCGGCCAAGACGACGGCGCGGGTGGGGCTCAGGTCATGGGCGCGGGACTTGCCGCCGATCAGGACGGCGACGCGTGGTGAGGGGAGCGCCTTGAACGCCTTGGCGAAGGGCTTGAGCCCGGCCTTGAGGCGCTGCGGCGTCACCCGATGGGGCGAGCCGGTGATTGAGACCACGTTGTCGCCGGGCACGCGGTCGTGGCGGGGCGGCACCAGCAGGTCGAACAGCTGGGCCGGCCAGCGCGGGTCCTGCACCTGGACGACGTAGGTCTTGCCCTGGGACCACTTGCGCATGCTGAGCGCGAAGGTGGTGGCCAGGCGGCCGGCGCCGATCCACAGGTCGGGCCAGGGCGGCTCAAGCTGGGCTGAGTCCTTCGCCAGGAACTGGCGCGGCGACAGCTGCAGCGGGGCCGGCAGCTTGCCGTAGAGGCCCTTGAACTTCAGGCGCTTGCCCACGACTTCAGCCCGCGTCAGCCGGGCGACGGCCTCTGCCAGGCCCATGACCTGGCTATCGATGCCCGCACGACCGTCGGAGACGGCCCAGATGGTCAGCGGATTACGCTTGGCGCTCAGCGCCACTCGACCTTGAGGATCTCGTAGGCCTTGACGCCGCCGGGGGTGTTCACCTCGACCACGTCCTTGACCTCCTTGCCGATCATGGCGCGGGCAAGGGGCGAGGAGACGGAGATCTTGCCTTGCTTGACGTCGGCTTCGTGCTCGCCGACCAGCTGGTAGCGGGCCTTCTCATTGGTGTCCTCGTCGACAACCGAGACGGTCGCGCCGAACTTCACCTGGCTGCCCGACAGCTTGGAGACGTCGATCACCTGGGCGCGGCTGATCTTGTCCTCGATCTCGGCGATACGGCCTTCGATCCAGCCCTGGCGTTCCTTGGCGGCATGGTATTCCGCGTTCTCCGACAGGTCGCCATGCGACCGCGCTTCGCTGATCGCCGCGATAACGCTCGGACGTTCAATCGACTTCAAACGCTTCAGTTCATCGTCGAGGACCTTATAGCCCTCGCCGGTCATCGGCACTTTTTCCATGTCGCGATAAGGTCGCCAGCTCGCCCGAGTAGAGAGGATTCAAAGACGCAAAAGCCGACCGCGGGCGGAGGCGGTCGGCGGGAAGGAGTCTATGCCTGAAAACTGCGGTTTTCAAGTCGGGCGGGCAATCGGCCTTCCTGCGGGGCTCGGGAGCCGTTTCGGCGCGATCCGCGCGGCGAGCGCGATACCCGCCGGACAGGCGATTTCCGACGCGCGGTCAGGCGTAGCTCTGCAGCGGCCGCACTTCCAGCGTCCCGCCCCTGACCGCCGCAACGGCCTGCGCGGCCGCCAGTGCCCCGGCGACCGTGGTGTAGTAGGGGATTTTCATCATCAGGGCGGTGCGGCGCAGGGTGAAGCTGTCGAGCAGCGACTGCTTGCCCTCGGTGGTGTTGAAGACCAGCTGGACGTCGCTGTTCTTCATCGCGTCGACGATGTGGGGCCGGCCCTCCAGCACCTTCTTCACATAGCCGACGTCGAGGCCCTGCTCGTTCAGGAACGTATGGGTGCCACCCGTAGCGATGACCTTGAAGCCCTGCTCCAGCAGGATGCGGACGGGCTCGACGGCGAAGGGCTTGTCGGCGTCCTTGACCGAAACGAACACCGTGCCGCCGGTCGGCAGGTCGGTCCCGCCGCCCATCTGGCTCTTGGCGAAGGCGCGGGCGAAGGCGGCGGCGAAGTCCTCGCCGGGGCGGATCCAGTCCAGGCCCATGACCTCGCCGGTCGAGCGCATCTCCGGGCCCAGAACGGTGTCGACGCCGGGGAAGCGGGCGAAGGGGAAGACGGCTTCCTTGACCGCGACGTGGTCGAAGGGCGTCTCGGTCAGATTGAACGAGGCCAGCTTGACCCCGGCCATGACCTTGGCGGCGATGCCGGCGACCGGCTTGCCGATGGTCTTGGCCACGAAGGGCACGGTGCGGCTGGCGCGGGGGTTCACCTCCAGCACGAAGATGCGCGGCTCGGCCGAGTGCGGCTCCTCGATGGCGAACTGCACGTTCATCAGGCCTTTGACGCCCAGCGCGCGGGCCATCAGCTCGGTCTGGCGCTTCAGCTCAGTGATGGTCTCGGGCCGCAGCGAGAAGGGCGGCAGCGAACAGGCCGAGTCGCCCGAGTGCACCCCGGCCTCCTCGATGTGCTCCATGACCCCGGCCACGAAGACGTCGGTCCCGTCGCAGATGGCGTCCACATCCACCTCGGTGGCGCGGTTCAGGTACTGGTCGATCAGCACCGGAGTGTCGCCCGAGACGCGCACGGCCTCGCGGACGTAGCGGGCCAGCTGCTCCTCGTCGTGGATGATCTCCATGGCCCGGCCGCCCAGCACGTAGGAAGCGCTGATGACGATGGGGAAGCCGACCTGGCGGGCGCCGGCGAAGGCTTCCTCGGACGAGCGCGCAATAGCGTTGATCGGCTGCATCAGACCGATCCTGTGCAGCAGTTGCTGGAAGCGCTCGCGGTCCTCGGCCAGGTCGATGGCGTCGACGCTGGTGCCCAGGATCGGCACGCCGTCGTCCTCGAGCGCCTGGGCCAGCTTCAGCGGCGTCTGGCCGCCGAACTGGACGACCACGCCGATCAGCTCGCCCTTCGAGCGCTCGACGTCGATCAGCTCGAGCACGTCCTCGGTGGTCAGTGGCTCGAAGTAGAGGCGGTCGGAGGTGTCATAGTCGGTGGAGACCGTCTCGGGATTGCAGTTGACCATGATCGACTCGACGCCAATCTGGTCGAAGGCGAAGGCCGCGTGGCAGCAGCAGTAGTCGAACTCGATGCCCTGGCCGATGCGGTTGGGACCGCCGCCGAGGATGATCGCCTTCCTGCGGTCCGACGGGTCGGATTCGCATTCGGGCGCCTGGCCCAGCGCCCCGCTCTCGTAGGTCGAATACATGTAGGCCGTGGGCGAGGCGAACTCGCCGGCGCAGGTGTCGATACGCTTGAACACCGGGCGCACGCCAAGGTCGCGGCGAGCCTTGCGGACGGCGCCTTCGGACTGGCCCGAAAG
>JANNVY010000204.1:0-2994 GCA_031408375.1 Pseudomonadota bacterium
GCGCCGCTTCAAAACCTGGGAGTTCTTCGCCGGCGGCGGCATGGCGCGGCTGGGGCTGGGCGCGGACTGGGATTGCCTGTTCGCCAACGACTTCGACCCCCGCAAGGCCGCGACCTACAGCGCCAATTTCGGTGAAGGCGACCTGCGCTGTGGCGACATCTGGGACCTGTCGACGGCGGACCTTCCCGGCCGGGCGGACCTCGCCTGGGCCTCATCGCCGTGTCAGGACCTGAGCCTGGCCGGCAAGCGGGGCGGGCTGGACGGCGGACGGTCCTCGGCCTTCTGGGGCTTTCACCGGCTGATAGAAGCGCTGGACGCCGCAGGTCGCGCCCCGCCGCTGCTGGTGATCGAGAATGTGTCGGGCCTACTCAGCTCTTCGGGCGGGGCGGATTTCACGGCCCTGTGCGGCGCGCTGGACCAGCTGGGCTACCGCTTCGGCGCGCTCGAGATCGACGCGGCGCTCTGGCTGCCCCAGTCGCGCCCCCGGATATTCGTGGTCGCCGCTCGCGACCCGGGCGAGCTGGGCGCGGCTGGTCCGAGTGCGCCGTTCCATGGCGAGCGACTGCGCGCCGCCCACGCGCGCCTGCCGGCAAGCCTGAAGGCCGGATGGGTCTGGTGGTCGATGGCCGTTCCGCCGGTTCGCAATACACGGCTGGCGGACCTGCTGGAGCCGGACGGGGCCGTCGAGTGGTTTACGGAAGACCGCGCTGAACGCCTGCTGACCCTGATGGCCCCGCTGCATCGCCTCAAGCTGGAGGCTGTATCGGCCGGCGGCCGGGCCGTGGGGGCGCTCTATCGACGGGTGCGCATTGAGGGGGGTCGGAAAGTGCAACGCGCCGAGGTGCGTTTCGATGGGCTTGCCGGATGCCTGCGCACGCCCGCCGGCGGATCCTCGCGGCAGGTGATCGTGGTGGCGGACGAGGGGCAGGTCCGCGCCCGACTGCTTACGGCTCGTGAGGGAGCGCGGCTGATGGGCCTGCCCGAGGACTATGTGCTGCCCCGGGGCTCGACCGCGGCGCTGAAGGTGCTCGGGGACGGAGTGGCGGTTCCCGTGGTGCGAGCGCTCGCCGAACAGATCCTCAAGCCGCTGCTGAGCGGCCGATCGCGCGCCGCCGCCTGAGCCGAGGGCGACGAATCGAGCGCCGGATTGGTTGTCTGAACGACCCTCAGTGACCTTTACGGGCTGGCGACCGCCCCGACCGGGCGCCTGCGACGAGATGACGAGTCCCGCGCTGGCCGTGTCCGGAATGCAACGCTTGAACCTTTTTGCATAAGGGATCGCGGCCGCTCTCGACGGCCGGCGAGCGACGCATCTAGGGTCAACTATTGAGCTGATCCGCCACAAGGCCCTTGCGGTTAAGGGCTTGGAAAGGCCATTGTCCCCTTGTGAGACGTCGAGAAACGGCGCTCTTGCGAGTTCATGTTCACTTTGCCGGGGGATTTGGCCCCGGTTGTGCAACGACGGGGACCGATGGCTCAGTTCGATCCACGCCGCCAACCTTTGCGTTTCGCGCCGCATCTGCTGACGGCTGTCGCCGCCCTGACGGTGACCGCGCTCATCTGGCGTGTCTATGAACCGGTTCAGGCCGTGGAAGTTCCACCCATGGATCCGACGGCGGTCGCCGCCCTGGAAGCCAAGGCCTTTGTCGCTGCCGAATCCCGCCCTGGTCTCGATCTGCCCCGAAGCGTCGAGGTTGACGTGCGCGGCGGCGAAAGCATCGAGGATGCCGTCCAGCGCGCCTGTGTGACGAAAGACGGCCAGCGGCAGTGCGTGTCGGAGGCCGACGCCCGTGTGGCCGCAAACGCCCTGGCCCGGGCCGGTGTTTCGAACGCTCCGACATTCCAGGCCGCCGTCGCCCGGTCCAGCAACGGCCGCGGTTCGCCGCGCCTGATCGGTCTGACCCTGCGTAACGGCCCGGCCTCCACCATGATGGTGGCCCGCACCTTCGACGGCGCCATGCGCCTGCGCGAACTGCAGGAGAAGATCATCGCCGAGCGCATGGTCGCCACCGGCGACGTGCAGCGCTCCTTCGCCGCCTCGGCCGCGGCCGCCGGCGCCAGCAGCCGCGTCGCCGCCCAGGCCCAGCGCCTGTTCACCCAGAAGATCGACTTGCGCCGCGACGTTTCGTCCGGCGACGAATTCACCCTGGTTTTCGACCGCGAGGTCACCGAGAGCGGCCGCACCATCAAGACCGGCGAGCTGCTGTTCGCCGAGGTCGAGGCCCGCGGCGGTCCGGTGCGCTTCTACCGCTTTGAGCGCGGCGGCAAGGCCGAGTACTTCGACGCCGCCGGCAAGAACGTGCGCACCACGGGCCTGATCGCGCCGGTCGCGGGCGCTCGCCAGACGTCCGGCTTCGGCTGGCGCGTTCACCCGATCCTGCGTTACCGCAAGATGCACACCGGCGTGGACTACGCCGCGGCGTCCGGCACCCCGATCCGCGCCCCGGGCGACGGCGTCATTGTCGAGGCTCGCCGCCTGGGCGGCTACGGCAACTGGATTCGCGTTCGCCTCGGCGGCGGCGTGGACGTGGGCTTCGGCCACATGTCCCGCTATGCGCCGGGCATGCGCACCGGCGTGCGGGTCAAGCAGGGCCAGGTGATCGGCTACGTCGGCTCGACGGGCATGTCGACCGGCCCGCACCTGCACTACGAAGCTTTCCGGGGCGGCGCCCGCATCAACCCGGCTAGTCTGCGCCTCACCCAGAGCAACGCCCTCACCGGGGCCGAGCTGGCGCGGTTCCGCAACGAGAAGGCCCGTATCGACGCCCTCGTCGCCAAGCGCAAGGCAGCCGCCGAGGCCGCCCCTGCCGCGCCGATCCAGACCGCAGCCGCCGAAGGTCTTCGCCCGGCCCTGACAACCACCAGCCACGACCGCTAGCGCGTCTTCTGAACCCGAACATTCAAAGCCCCGGACGGCGCCGCCATCCGAGGCTTTTGCTTGTCTGTCAGGCCTGGCGCGTGGCAGTGCCGGCCGACATACGACAGAATCGGTCA
>JANNVY010000205.1:0-1619 GCA_031408375.1 Pseudomonadota bacterium
GTCCAGGTCCTCCAGCGTCGCCAGCACGGGCAGGCGGCCGATGAACTCCGGGATCAGGCCAAAGCGCATCAGGTCATCGGGCTCGACCGAGTGCAGGACCTCGCCGATGCGGCGCTCGTCCACGTCCTTGACCTTGGCCCCGAAGCCGATCGACGCCCCGACGCCGCGCGCCGAGATGATCTTCTCCAGGCCCGAGAAGGCGCCGCCGCAGATGAACAGGATGTTGGTGGTGTCTACCTGCAGGAACTCCTGCTGGGGATGCTTGCGGCCGCCTTGCGGGGGCACGGAGGCGACGGTGCCTTCCATGATCTTCAGCAGGGCCTGCTGGACGCCCTCGCCCGACACGTCGCGGGTGATGGAGGGGTTGTCGGACTTGCGGCTGATCTTGTCGACTTCGTCGATGTAGACGATGCCGCGCTGGGCGCGTTCGACGTTGTAGTCGGCGGCCTGGAGCAGCTTGAGGATGATGTTCTCGACGTCCTCGCCGACATAACCGGCCTCGGTCAGGGTCGTGGCGTCAGCCATGGTGAAGGGCACGTCGATGATGCGGGCGAGCGTCTGGGCCAGCAGCGTCTTGCCCGAACCCGTCGGCCCGATCAGCAGGATGTTGGACTTGTTCAGCTCGACGTCGTTGTTCTTTGCCGCGTGGTTCAGGCGCTTGTAGTGGTTGTGCACCGCGACGCTGAGGACCTTCTTGGCGTGATCCTGGCCGATGACGTAGTCGTTCAGGACTTCCCGGATTTCCTTCGGAGTCGGAACGCCGTCCTTGGACTTCACGAAGGCGATCTTGTGCTCTTCGCGGATGATATCCATGCACAGCTCGACGCACTCATCACAGATGAACACGGTCGGTCCGGCGATGAGCTTGCGCACCTCATGCTGGCTCTTTCCGCAGAAGGAGCAGTACAGGGTGGACTTGGTGTCGCCGCTCGCGGCTTTCGTCATCTGCGTTTCTCACTCATCGGGGAGGTCTGACCGACTCCCCCCATCCCGTCCGACTCGCATGCAATCTTGGAGCCAAAAGGGTTCAAAAATAGACAATCCGCCAGAGCGCATTCGATCACAAGCCGTAGGGCCCCATCAAGGGCGCCTGCGGTCGCGAGTTGTATCGGGCGGGATTTGTCCCCATTCGGGTCTAAGATGGGGATGCCGGGCCACACTCGCCAGTGGGGAAAAGTGACTGATCGACCCATAGTCGCGTTCGATTTCGACGGCACCTTGACCGTACGGGACAGTTTCAACGCTTTTCTGGCTTGGAGGGTGTCCGGGCCACGGTTCGTGGCGGGCTTGGCCAAGCTCGCGCCCGCCGCAGCAGTCTATGGGTTGAACCGCGACCGGGGGCGGTTGAAATCCGCCGCCATCAGGGAGTTCCTCGCCGGCCGGACGCCGGCCGAGGTGGGGGCCGAAGCGGCGGACTTCTGCGAGGCGGTCTGGGCGAAATTCATGCGCCCCGACGCGCTTCAGACATGGAACGCCTGGAGGGGTGGGGGGGCCACCATGGTCATCGTCACCGCCTCGCCCGCCATCACCGTGGAGCCCTTCGCGCGGCGACTGGATGCGGACGTCCTGCTCGGCACGCGCCTGAAGCTCGATGCGGCAGGCAATATCGCCGGGCCGCT
>JANNVY010000206.1:0-1530 GCA_031408375.1 Pseudomonadota bacterium
CTCGCGGAGGCGCTCGGCCTTGAGGTCGCCTTGCGGGATCGCGGCGGCAAGGGGGAGTTGACCGTCCGCTACGGCACGCTCGAGCAACTTGACGAGATCTGTCGGCGCCTGATGCGCGGGGATCGTCACGCGGGGGTCTAGACCCTCACATCGAGCCCAATTATTTCAATGGGTTAAGGGTGTGGCGTGCGCTATTGCGCAGGGAGCCCTGCCGGAGCCCGGCTGGCGCCGCCAAATTCGCGACAGAGGCCGTTTTGGAACGCCCTGTCAGAGGCCCAGCCGCCGGGCCCGCCCCGCGATCGAAAGCAACAGGCGCTCTGCGATGAGGGCGTCGGGTGATCCCGCCTGCTTGCAGGCGCGATCCGCCTCGAGCACGTCGGGCTGGATCCGATCAAGTTCATGCAGGGTCCAGGCGCGCGCCTGGCGCAGGAACTCTCGCTCCTGCTTCCAGAACACCCCGGCCGACTTGGCGGCTTCCTTCATGTCGGCGCCGGATCGGGCGAGCGTCAGCACGCGACGAAGTTTGGCCAGGTGCATGCCGGCGGCCCGGACCGCCGCCGGCCCGGTCTCGCCCTCGCCGAAGGCGCGGCGCACTCCGTTCTGGGTGGGTCCCATGCGGCCGCCGAAAGCGTCGGAGGCGGCATCAAAGAGTGAGGCCTCCGGCTCTACGCCGAGGAAGTCCTCAAGTTCGGCGGCTGAGGCCTGGCGGCCGGAGCCCGGGCCGAGGAAAAGCGCCAGGCGCTCTATCTCGGAGCGGGCCACGCCGCGCTCCTTGGGTAGCCGCGCGACAAAGACCTCAAGGGCGTCCGTCGACAGGGACACCATGTCTTTCGCCAGCGACTCCCGCACCATCCGCGAGACGTCCCCCGGCTCATCCTCGTAGCAAGGGACGCAAGCCACCCCGCCCGCCTTTTCGGCGACCTTGCGAAGGGCGCTTTCGCGACCGAGCGCGCCACACTCGATGAGAAAGTAGGCATCCGGGTTCAGCGTACCCGCAGCGTGAGCGGTCAATGCCTCGGCCGCGGCCTTGTCCAGCGGACCCTTCTCGGCCGAAAGCCTCAACCTTACCAATCGCTTGCCGCCCATCATCGACTGGGCCATCAGTTCACTCTCGAGCCGACCGCCGTCGTCGCTGAGGTCGGAATCCGTCAGTTGGGCGACATCGAAGGGATCTTCCGGGTCATTGGCGATAAGCCGGGCGACGATGTCGGCGCGTTCGCGCACCACGCCCCGGTCCCGGCCGTAGAAAAGCGCCGCCCTGTGTTCCCTGCCCGGCTGGGTGAGAAACCGGTCGATGTCGGGCCGGCGCTTCAGCTCCATCGCGGGGCTACTGCTCGGCGAAGTAGGCGAGCAGGTCAGTCTTGATCTGTTCGGCGGCCTGGCCGGCGGCGCGCACCTGGCCGTCCTGCTGGGCGACGATGCCGGCGTAGGGCTGGTCGGTGGTGTCGTAGGTGATGTGGATGGGCCGGTTCCCGCGCAGCACCATCTGGCCGGTGGTGGCGTCGGTCAGCACGTAGGAGGCCGCCAGGG
>JANNVY010000207.1:0-9506 GCA_031408375.1 Pseudomonadota bacterium
GGGCGCTTCTCCAGCCGCGCATCCAGCGCGCGCTCGATACGGCCGTGGTTGCGCAGGATGGCCATGCACAAAGCCCGGGCGAAGGCGCGCTCCTGGGGCTTCAGCTTGCGGAACCCCGGCAGGTTCATGGCTTCGTCCAGCCCGCCGCGGCGAGCCATGGCGGCGCGCATCAGGTCCAGGGCGGCGAGGCGGGCGGGCAGGCCGGGATCGTCGTGGGAGGGCGCGGCTTCGGTCGTGTTATCGTTCATTGAGGGGTCAGTGGTCGATTTCCGCGACGGGAACAAGGCCGGTGCGGAACGGCGTGCGGGCGCCTACCTATCGGGAACCGCCACGCTTGTGGAGGATTTTCCCTGCGAACACGGGACTGACCGATGAAATCCAAGACCGAAGAGCGCCCCAGGAGCGGCGGAGTCGCTGTGGCCGCGCTGGCGGCTGGACTGGGACTGCTCACCGGCCTGGCTGCACGCGCGGGCGCCAAGGGGCTGGCGGTCGCGGCAGAGCCCCTTTCCGGCCACTGGCTCGACATCGCCAAGGCCGACCACCTGATCATCCTGGAGGCGCTGGAGGCCGCGCGGGCGACCAAGTCCACCGCCAGGGCCAGGCGCGGCATGCTGTTTGGCCGCATCCGCGACGGCTTTGTGCGCCACGCCCTTTGGGAAGAGAGCATCATTTATCCGGCCCTGCGGTTCGCGGATCAGGCCGAGGCGGCGGGCGACCTGTGCGCGCGGCACTCGGACATGAAGGCGGCGCTGTTCGACATCGAGCGGACCCCCACCGACGACCCGACCTGGCTGACCAAGGTGACGGCGCTGATGCGCGACTTCGAGGTCCACGCGCGGCGCGAGGAGGAGGAGCTGTTCCCGGCGCTGCGCCGCGCCATCACGGCGGAAGAGGACGTGCGCCTGACCGGGCTGGTCAACCAGCAGAACCGTCGTTTTTTCTGACACCTTGAGCGCCAATGGTTTGAGGACTATCTGCCGGTCATGGACGACAGGCCCGACATCGCCGCAGCGCCCGGCAAGACCCTGACCCCCGCCGCCCGACGGGCGCTGGAGGAGGCGGCCGCACGCCGCGTCGAGGCTGAGCGTATCGCCGCCCTGCCGCCTGAGGAGGGCGGGCCCAGAGGGCTGGAGCCGACGCGCTTCGGCGACTGGGAGCGCAAGGGCCTGGCGGTCGACTTCTAGAAAAGCTTAGAGGTCCAGGTCGATGCTGACCGGGGCGTGGTCGCTGGGCCGTTCCCACGCGCGCACGTCCTCATGGATGCGAGCGGCCGGAACGCCCTTGCGGAAGGCGGCGTCGCGTAGGCCCGGTGACAGCAGCAGGTGATCCAGCCGCAGGCCCCGGTTCGACTGGCGAAAGTCGGCGGCGCGATAGCTCCACCAGCTGGCCAGTTTCTCCGGCTCGGGGTTCGCCTCGCGGACGATGTCGATCAGGCCGATCGAGTCCATGAGCGCCTGAAACGCCTCGACTTCCACCGGCGTGTGGGAAACCACCTTCGACATGTAGCGGTGGTTCCAGACGTCGAACTCGCCGGGCGCGACGTTCAGGTCGCCAGTGATGACCAGCGGTTCCTTCGGGTTTCTCTTCGCCGTTTCGCGAGTTAGCCGTTCGTAGAAATCCAGCTTGTGGTCGAACTTCTCGTTCAGCGCGCGGTCCGGCAGGTCGCCGCCAGCGGGAATGTAGAAATTCTGGATCTCAACACCAGCAACGATCCCAGAGACGCAGCGGGCATGGCCGTTGCGGCACATGTCCAGCGGCGGCGCGTCTTCGATCGGCAGGCGCGAGGCGATGGCGACCCCGTGCCAGCCCTTCTGGCCCGCGATTTTCAGGTGCGAAAGCCCCATGGCCTCAAAGGCCTCTAAGGGGAACTCGCCCGTCTGGCACTTGATCTCCTGCAGGCACAGGACGTCGGGCGCCTGCTCGGCCACGAAACGCGCGGCCTGCTCGGCGCGCAGGCGCACGGAATTGACGTTCCAGGTGGCGATTCGAAGTCTCATGTCGCGCTGCTTAGCGGAAACCGCGCCGCCATCGGCATCGGAAAAATGGGGTCCGGCTCGAATGCTGGCCGATCAAAAAAAGACGGCCGGCTCGGGAGGTACGAGCCGGCCGGCAGATCGTCTCTCACGCCGCTGCCGGGAGGGGATAGGGTCCGGCATTGGAGGAACAGGACCGCCGTCCTGTGCCTGTGATCAAAATCACACGACCTAGCAGATAAGTCAAACCGGATTCGGTTTTATCTTGCCCGTGTCAGAACGGTCACGAGCGGTCGGGGCGCCGGTTCGGGTCGCGCAGCACGAACAGGCTGGGGCTGAGCCCCGACACCGGCGTAAGCGACACCAGTTGCACGCGCGTTCGGCCGCCCTGGGTGTCGGTGATGGTCCATTCGCTCAGGCGCATGGGATTCCCCGCAAAGGCGAGAATGATCGATCCTTCGGCCTGGCGTTTCCCGTCCCGGGCGAAAAGCTGGAAGCCGTCGCCCAAACGCAGCACCCGCGTGACCTCGACGCCCTCGGACAGGCGGATTCGGCGCGACAGGAACAGGGTGAGGGGCGTCGAGCCCAGGGGATAGCGGTCAAAAGTCTTCAGCCGACGGTCCTGGACGTTGACGTTGGAGCCGTCGGCCACGATCAGCAGGCCGGACGGCGCCGCGTACTCGAACCGCGCCTTGCCAGGGCGCTGCATGTAGAAGACCCCGCGCGTGGTGCGCCCGCGCGCATCGGTCTGGATGAAGTCGCCCCTGGCCGAGGTCAGGCCTTGCAGATAGGCGGCGGCCTGGTCGACCAGCGCCTTGTCGGCGGCCGACAAGGGCGCGCGCGGGGTGGATGGCCGCTGGCGCGCGGCAGGTTGGGACACGGCCATAGTGGCCGAGAGCGCGGTCGTGCCGATCAGCAGGGCGGCCAGCAGAGGCTTCAGGATCTTCATCTGCATTCCTATAGCGGCGACGGATCGATCGCGCACGCAACCCTGACAGGGCCAGGCGGCGGAATTCCGGCGGCGTACTCCCCTTCCTGAGGGATAGGGAGACAGGCTCTAGTTCGTGCGCGCCTTGCGGATCGAAGCCAGCAGACTCTGGATCGCCGGCGAGCGCAGCTCGAACCCGAACTCTTCGCCGGGGTTCAGCACCACACCCACCTTGTTCGTTGGCAGGCGCTCAAGGAACTCGGCGCAGTTCACCTGCATCATGAAGGGCGCCTGCTTCGCGAAGTCGCCGATCCGCTGTGGCGAGGTGAAGCAGGAGATCATCGGATCGCCTTCCTCGGGATGCGGAAAGACGAACGGCTCGAACCCTTCTCCGTCCTCCTTGGGCTCGGACCCGCTGATCACGTAGATGGGCGAGCGCAGCAGGAACTTGATGAAGTCCGCCAGCGGCAGACGACCGGCGCGGCCGTCCGCCAGAGCTTGCTCCAGTTCGTTGCGGGCGATGAAATCCGTCATGGGAAGACTGTCCTTTGGCGGGCCGACTTAGGCGACCTGCGTCCCGCCGACAAGGATATCGCGCTTGCCCGCGTGGTTGGCCGGGCCGACGACGCCCTCCTGCTCCATCCGCTCGATCAGCGAGGCGGCGCGGTTATAGCCGATCTGCAGGCGGCGCTGGACGTAGCTGGTCGAAGCCTTGCGGTCGCGGATGACCACGGCCACGGCGCGGTCGTAGAGATCGTCGCCCGAGGTCCCGCCCTCGCCGTAGAGATCAACCCCGCTCTCGTCCTCGTCGCCGCCGGCGGTGACGTCTTCCAGGTACTGCGGCTCGCCCTGATGGCGCAGGTAGCTGGCAACGGCCTCGACCTCGGCGTCGGAGACGAAGGGTCCGTGCAGGCGGGTGATGCGGCCACCCCCGGCCATGTAGAGCATGTCGCCCATCCCCAGCAGCTGCTCGGCGCCCTGCTCGCCCAGGATGGTGCGGCTGTCGATCTTCGACGTGACCTGGAAGGAGATGCGGGTCGGGAAGTTGGCCTTGATGGTGCCGGTGATGACGTCCACCGACGGGCGCTGAGTGGCCATGATCAGGTGGATGCCGGCGGCCCGCGCCATCTGGGCGAGGCGCTGGACCGCGCCCTCGATATCCTTGCCGGCGACCATCATCAGGTCGGCGACCTCGTCCACCACCACCACCAGATAGGGCATGGGCTCGGGGCGGATCTTCTCGCTCTCGTAGATCGGGCGTCCCGTCTCGTCGAAGCCGGTCTGGACAGTGCGTTCGAAGTGCTCGCCCTTGGCCAGGGCCTCGCGGGCCCGCTCGTTGTAGGACGCCACGTTGCGAACGCCGATCTTGGACATCCGGCGGTAGCGGTCCTCCATTTCGCGCACGGTCCACTTCAACGCGACCACTGCCTTCTTCGGGTCAGTGACGACGGGCGCCAGCAGGTGCGGGATGCCGTCATAGATCGACAGCTCCAGCATCTTGGGGTCGATCATGATGAAGCGGCACTGATCGGGCGGCAGGCGGTAGAGGATCGACAGGATCATGGCGTTGACCCCGACCGACTTGCCCGAGCCGGTGGTGCCGGCGATCAGCAGGTGGGGCATGCGCGACAGGTCGACGACATAGGGCTCGCCGCCGATGGTCTCCCCCAGCGCGATGGGCAGCGCATTGGACTGCTTTTCGAACTCGGCCGACGACAGCAGGTCGCGGAGCGACACCATCTCGCGCTTGGCGTTGGGCAGCTCGATGCCGATGGCGTTGCGCCCCGGCACTACGGCGACGCGGCAGGCGGCGACTGACATCGAGCGCGCAATGTCGTCCGACAGGGCCACGACGCGGGCGTGCTTGACGCCGGGCGCGGGGGCCAGCTCGTAGAGGGTGACCACGGGGCCGGGGCGGATCTGGTCGATGACCCCGCGCACCCCGAATTCGGCCAGCACGCTTTCGAGCAGGCGCGCGTTCTGGCGCAGCGACGCTTCGTCGAAGGCCGAGGAGCGCGGCTTGGGCTTGGCCAGCATGTTCAGCTCAGGCAGGCGGAAACCGCCGGGCTGGACGAACTCGAAGGCGGCCTGGTTCTCGCGGCCCTCGCGCTTGGAGGGCTTGGGCAGCTTGACGTCGAGCACCTTGGGCTCGGGCCCGACCGGGATCAGGTCGTCGTCGTCCTCATCGGCCAGCTCCAGCCGGCGGATCGGCGTGGCCGCGGCCTTGGCCTTCTTCGCCGCGCGTCGCGCGACTGAGGCGGGTGCGTTGGCGGGGACGGGCGGCGCTCGACCGGCGCCCAGCCAGGACCAGGCCTTGTGTAATTCGTCCATGCCCAGGCGGATCGACCAGCCCAGGGCGGCGAGCGCGCCACCCAGCAGCAGAACGGCGGAGATGATCCCGGCGCCCGGCGCGTGCAGGAAGCGGAAGAAGCCCGAGAGCATGTCGTGCAGGCCCGCGCCCCAGAAGCCGCCGAGGCCCTTGGCCAGCGGCCAGGCGGCGGGCGGCTGCAGCGCCGCGAGCGCGCCGGCAAGCAACAGGACGCCGCCGACCGAGGCCAGGACGCGCAGGCGCTGGCTGGCGCGCTGATTTTCCGGATCGCCCCCGGCGGCGCGACGAATGCCGAACAGGATCATGAAACCCGCGGCCGGCCAGGCCGCCAAGCCGAGCGACTGGACCAGCAGGTCGGACCAGAAGGCGCCGCCCTCACCCAGCCAGTTGGTGGGCGCCAGGTCGGACACGGCGTTGAAGCTGGGGTCGGTCGGATTGTAGCTGAGGAAGGCGAAGATCAGCCCCATGCCCACGACTGCGCAGACGCCGCCGCGGAAGCGCGCGAACCAGGGCGTGGACCAGGTCCAGCGCGCCGTCTCATAGATGCGGGCGCCTACCGCCGCCGCTACACCTGCCATGGGCCTCAACTCCCCACCGGAACCAAACGCCGATGATGTGGCGCAGGAGAGTTAAGGGGTCGTTTAGGATATCGCTGCGGACGAGATGAATTCAGCGCATCAGCAACACCAGCATCGCCAGCAGCGGCGCGGCGGCGAAGCCGATCGACCAGCCCGGCCGACCACGCAGCAGGGCCGCAGCGCTGGCCAGCAGCGCCAGGCCGATCACCCCGGCCAGCACCGTCATGAACACCGACGCCTCGCGGCGGGTGGCGTCCAGCAGTGCATCCAGGATGTTGGCCGGGCCGAGGATCCACATCAGGGCGACGACGAAGCCCAGGGCGACGCCGGCGGCCAGGACGCGGCCGATGGTCCGGGGGTTGGGGAGCGGCGGCAGGGCCGGGAAGGCGAGCGGGAGGTTGAAGGTCACGGGCGGGCTCCATCGTGCGTCAATCACCCCTCTGTTCTCGCGCCCTTGCAGGCAGGCCATTGCAGGTTCATTGAGCAGTTCCGATGGAGATTTCGCGCACAGACGTCCTGATCGCCGGGGCCGGCATGGCCGGCGCCACCGCGGCGCTCGCCTGCGCCCACGCCGGATTGCGCGTGGTGCTGGTCGACCCCCTGCCCTTTTCAACCATGGTCGAGCCGACCTTCGACGGCCGCGCCTCGGCCATCGCCTGGTCGTCCTTCCGCCAGTGGAACGTGCTGGGCATGGCCGAAGGGCTTGAGCCGCACGCCTGCCGTATCGACCATATCCTGGTGACCGACGGCCGCACGCCCGGCGCCGCAACCGGCAAGCCCTCGCCGATGTTTCTGAAGTTCGACGCCGCCGAGATCGCCGACCGTTCCGATGGCGAGCCGATGGGCTGGATGATGGAGAACCGGCACACCCGCGCGGCGCTCTCGATCGCGGTCGCGGCGCAGCCCGCCATCACGGTGCTGGCGCCGGCGTCGGTGGCCAATGTCGAGGCCGGGCCAGGCGGGGCGGTGGTGACCTTGGCCGATGGGCGAGTGATCCAGGCCGCCGTGGTGGTCGCCGCCGACGGCAAGTTCAGCGCCATCCGCGAGAAGGCCGGCATCACCACCTCGGGCTGGGACTACGGCCAGTGCGGCGTGGTCGCGACGGTGAAGATGGAACAGGACCACGGCAACGTGGCCCACGAGTACTTCCTGCCCGGTGGTCCCTTCGCCATCCTGCCCCTGACCGGCAGCCGCGCCTCGCTGGTCTGGACCGAACCCAAGGGCCGGGCGGGCGCCCTGCGCTCAGCCTCGGACGAAGCCTTCCACGCCCATCTGCACCGCCGCTTCGGAGACTTCCTGGGTCACGTCGAGGTGGTGGGGCCGCGCTTCGTCTATCCCCTGTCGCTGTCACTGGCCGACCGGATGTGGGCGCCGCGGATCGCGCTTTTGGGCGACAGCGCCCACGCCATCCACCCGATCGCCGGCCAGGGCCTGAACCTGGGCCTGAAGGACGCTGCCGCCCTGGCCGAGGTGCTGGCCGACGCGGCAAGACTCGGCGAGGACATCGGCTCGGACGCGGTGCTGGAGCGCTACGCCGCCTGGCGCCGGTTCGATAACGTCACAGTGGCCACGGCGACCGACGCCTTCGTGCACCTGTTCTCCAACGACAACCCGATCGTGCGCGCCGCGCGGGACGTCGGCATGGCGGTGGTCAACCGCATCGGCCCAGCGCGGCGGTTCTTTATGACCGAGGCCGGCGGCGCGGTGGGGGATCTGCCGAAGTTGCTTCGCGGCGAAGCGATCTAAAGCTTTCGCGCCTCTTCCGGCAGCATGATCGGCACGCCGTCGCGGATCGGATAGGCCAGCTTGGCCTTCTTGCTCACCAGCTCCTGGGCCTTCTTGTCGTAGTCCAGCGGGCCGTGGGTCTGCGGGCAGACCAGCACCTCCAGCAGGCGCGGATCGACGGAGTTGGCGATGGGGGCGGGTTTTTCGGTCATGAGAGTCTTATTGCACGGAGGGCGGGGTTTCGTCGTCGTCGTTGCTGGCCGCGTCGATGGCCAGCAGGGCGGTCAGGGTGCGGGTGCGGTCGGTAAGGCCCGGCGCCTCCAGCAGCGCCTGTTTGGCGCCCGGTTCGAACGGCAGGGCCATGGCCAGGCTGTTGACCAGGGCCTCCTCGGGCGCCTCGGCGGCGGTCTCCCAGTCGACGTCGAGCTGGCGGCGATTGAGGTAGGCGCGCAGGGCGGCCAGCAGGGCGCCGTGCTCGAAGGCGCCGCTTTCGTCCGGCGCGACCAGGTCGCCCTCAAACGCGGAATAGTCGGCCTTCACCTGCCGATAGGGCGCGCGCGACGGCAGCTCCTCGCCGGTGGTGAAACGGATGACGCCGGTCAGGGTGATCAGGTAGCGCCCGTCCGACGTCTCGCCATAGCTCGTCACCCGCCCCGCGCACCCGACGGGGGCCATCAGCGGCCGCGCCCGGCTGCCGCCGAAGGTCTGGATCAGGCCGATGATGCGGTCCCCGGCCATGACGTCGTCGATCATGTTGAGGTAGCGCGGCTCGAACACATTGAGTGGCAGCTGACCGCGCGGCAGCAACAGCGCGCCGTCGATCGGGAACAGCGGGATCACCTGCGGCAGGTCCGCGATATGGACGTAGCCCTGCGCCATCAGACTTGTGTCATGGCGATCAGGAGAACAGCAGCGAGGACAGGCGGCGCCGGCCGGCCTTGGCGACATCGGACATGGGTCCCGCGGCTTCGAACACTTTCAGCAGCTGCTGGCGGGCGGCCTGGTCGTTCCAGTCCAGTTCGCGCTCGACGATGTAGAGCAGGTTCTCGGACGCGCCCTCCAGGTCGCCCTGGGCGGCCAGCGCCGCGGCGAGGTCGAAGCGGGCCTGGAAGTTGGCGGGTTCGGCCTTCACGGCCTGGCGCAGGGCGTCGGTCTCCGACGGCGCCGGGGCGTTGGCGGCCAGCTCCAGCGCGGTGCGGATGCTTACCAGGTCGGGGTCCTTGGCGTCGGCCGGCGCCATGGCGGCGATCTGGCGCGCCTGGTCGAAGTCGCCGCCGTCCAGATAGACCCGCGCCAGTCCGGCAATGGCCTTCAGGCTGGTGGGATCCAGTTGCAGCGCCTGGGCGAAGGCCTGGGCCGCACCGCCCATGTCGCCGACGGCCAGCGACTCGGTCCCCAGCGACACCAGGGTCTCGATCTCGGTGGGGCCCTTGGGGCCGGTGATGCGGGCGATGAAGGCCTTGACCTCGCTCTCGGGCACCGCGCCCTGGAAGCCGTCAACCGGCTGGCCGTTGACGAAGGCGTAGACCGTCGGGATCGACTTGACCTGCAGCTGGCCGGCGTAGGCGGGGTTCTTGTCGACATCGATCTTGACCAGCTTGACCGCCCCGCCCGCCGCCGCGACCTGGCGCTCCAGGATCGGCGTCAGGGTTTTGCAGGGCCCGCACCAGGTCGCCCAGAAATCGACGATCACCGGCTGATGACGCGAGGCCTCGACCACGTCCTTCATGAAGGTGGCGTCCGAGCCCTCGATGATCAGGGCTTCGGTCGGAACGGAAGGAGCGTCTCCAAGCATAGGCGCGCGGTCTTTCGGCAAAGAGGGGTCAGGTGCGGAACGCACGACTGACAATGTGGTCGCGGGGCGTGGCGGGCGCAACCGCCTGGGGCGGCCGGAGTGGTTCGTCGGACTCCGGCTCGACCCCGAACAGCCCCGCCCAATCCTCTTGATGGAATTATGCGCCGGGGTGTGAGGC
>JANNVY010000208.1:0-2370 GCA_031408375.1 Pseudomonadota bacterium
GGCGAGGACATCACGGTCATCCTGGTCGGCGGCGGGCCGGGCGCTGCGGTGGATGTGGTCACCGCGACCGACGACGGAGTCACCGCCACGGGTGTGGCCGGGTTCGACGCGGCGGTTTCCGCCTACGCCGGGTCGTCCATAGACGCCTTCAACGACGGCATCGACGTCGACGCCAGCGGTGGTGGAGCGGCGACCGTAATCAGCTACGCCAGTATCTCCGCGGGCGCCCAGGGCATCGAAGCGGTCGCGCTGGGCGCCGGCGGCGACGTGACCGTATTCAACTACGGCGACATACTGATCAACGGCGACACCAACGCCGGTTACGCCTTCGCCACGGGCATCTACGCCCAGGCCGACGATGGCCTGCTGGTGGTCAACTCGGGCCTGATCGAGGCCTCATCGACCACCGACTTTTCGGTATTCGGGATCGAGGTCACCTCCGTCGCGGGCTACGCCACGGTCGTCAACAGCAACGACATCGACGTCACCAACACCTTCTTCTACGCCTATGGCATAAGCTCCACCGGCGCGGACGGCACGCTCGTGTCCCAGACGGGCGATATCAACGTCTATGGCGCCGACGAGGTCTACGGGATCCGCACCCTGAGCCTGGGTGGGTCCGCCAGCGTGGTCCTGGACGGCAATGTCTCGGTCGAGTCGGGTGAAGACGAGGCGATCGGCGTGTCGGCGGTGTCCCTCGGCGGGGTCGCCGACATCAACATCACGGGCGACATCTATTCAGACGTCGACGATGTCAGTGAAGCCAACACCGGGGTCTATGCGCTGAGTTTCGGCGGCCCGGGTCTCGGCCTCGTCGACATCGACGTGGTCGGCGACATCACCATCAGCGACGGCGCCGACGCCACCGGCATCGATGTGCTGGCCACCGGCGCCGTTGCAGTCGATGTCGAGGGCGACATTCAGGTCGGCGACTTCGCAGGGTCGGCCGACACCGGCCTGGCGACCGGCATTGACGTCCGCTCCTATACGTCCAGCGCCGATGTGACTGTCACCGGAAACATCGATGCCTACGGCACGCGCAACGCCAGCGGCGTCGAAGCCGTCGCCGCCGGGGACGCGACGGTCACGGTGACCGGCGCCATCTACGCCTATTCGACGGCGTACAATGGCATGGGCATTCTGGCCCAGTCGTCGGGCGGAGACGCGTCGGTCACCTTGACGGGCAGCGTGATCGCCTACGGCGACGACTACGCGGACGGCATCCTCGCCTTCAGCTCAATTGGCGACGCCAGCGTCATGGTGACAGGCAATGTCAGCGCGGAAGCCGACAACTATGGGGCCCACGGCCTCTACCTCTATGCCGGCGACGCCGCCAATGTGGACATGACCGGCGACATCGACGTGCAGGCCTACGGAACCGCCTACGGCATCCTTGCCCGCGCCGGTTCCATCGAGATCGACCAGGCCGGCGACATCAACGTCGCGGCCGACAACGGGGTAACCTGGGGCATCTACGCCTACGCCGACGGCGCGGTCGATATCGCCATGACCGGCGACATCTATACCGACGTCGACAATGCCTTCCTCAACAACACGGGGATCCTGGCCGCCAGCTCGACCGAGAGCGTCGATCTGACGTTGACGGGTGACATCACCGTCAGCGACGGCGCCTTCGCCACGGCGATCGACGCCACGGGCGGCGCCGGCGTGACTATCGACGTGACCGGCGACATCCAGGTCGGGGACTACGCCGGCAGCATCTATACCTTCTTCGCCTATGGCATCGACGCTGACGCCTCGACCGGCGACATCGATGTGGACCTGGACGGCGCCCTGACCACCTTTGGCTATCTCGACGCGATCGGCGTCCGTCTCGACAGCGCGGTCGGTGACGTCGCCTTCACCGGCAGCGGTAGCGTGTCGGCCTACGGTACGCTTGACGACGCCACCGGCCTCGTCCTGACCGCCAGCCAGGCGGCCACCGCCAGCTTCACCGGCGACATCGGAGTCTACGCCAATGACGACGGCATCGGCGTTCTGGCCGATGGCGACAGCGTCGATGTGACCATCGACGGCGACATCACCGTGAGCGGCGACGGGGCCTGGGGCGTGCTCGCCACGTCGGGCCCGGGCGGCGTCTATGTCAACGTCGGGGACGTCACGGCCACCAGCGACTATGCGGCCGGCTACGGCCTGACCAGCGGCGCGGGCATCCAGGCCGACACCTATTTCGACGTCACGATCATCGCCGGCGACATCCTGACCTACGGCGACTCTGTCGAAGGCGTCGACGTCTGGTCCTATGGAGCCGGGATCAACCCCGCCGCGGCGGCCGTGTCGGTAAGCGTCGGCTCCATCGAGACTCACGGAGACCTGGCGGAGGGCATGTTCCTCGACGCCAACGACGAC
>JANNVY010000209.1:0-2691 GCA_031408375.1 Pseudomonadota bacterium
CCCCTATTCGCGGCCCAACCAGCGCGGACCGATGAACCAGGGCTGGCGCACCACGGGCCAGAACCTCAATCTCAACCGCGACTACGCCAAGGCCGACACCCCCGAGATGCAGGCCATGATCGGCCTTATCAACCGGGTGCATCCGGACCTCTACATCGACCTGCATGTCACCGACGGCATCGACTACCAGTACGACATCACCTTCGGCGGGGCGGTCGATGACGACGGGCGCTACGCCCGCTCGCCCGGTATCGGCGCCTGGCTGGAGTCCACCTATCGCGACGAGGTGTCCGCCGCGCTCACGCGCCGTGGCCATATCCCCGGCAAGCTGGTCTTCGCCGACGATGCCCGTGACACCTCCAAGGGACTGAGTGCGACCGCCACCTCGCCGCGGTTCTCCACCGGCTACGGCGACGTCATCGGCATGGCGACGGTACTGGTCGAGAACCACTCGCTCAAGCCCTACCGCCAACGCGTGCTGGGGACCTACGTCCTGCTGGAACAAACGATCCGCACCCTGGCGGTCCACGGGACGGCGCTGCGCCAAGCGACGCAGGCCGATCGCGCGCGCCGGCCCGCCCGGATCGTCGGCCAGTGGGGAACCGAGACCACGCCCCAGGGCACGCGGCGCTTCCTGCCGATCCTTTCGGAACTCTACGATTCCCCGGCTTCCGGCCGCCGTGAGGTCCGCTGGCTGGGCCGCCCCGGCAAGCCCATCGAAGTGCCGGTCTACTACTCCTACGCCACTCTTCAGCTCGACAGACCCGCGGCCTACTGGGTGCCGGCGACCAAGCCCGAAGTGATCGCGCTGCTGCGCCTGCACGGCGTGCAGATGGAAACCCTCGACGCGCCACGCACGGTTTCGGTCGATATGATCCGGCTCAAGGACGTGAAGCCGGACGGCCGCCCCACCGAGGGGCACGTGCGGATGACCGGCGCCGTCGCCGGCCATGAGCGCCACGATGAAACCTTCCCGGCCGGTTCCGTGAGAATCTCGACCGACCAGCCGTTGGGCGAGTTCGTCATGCTGCTGCTGGAGCCGCAGGCGATGGAGTCGTTGTTCGGCTGGGGCTTCTTCGCCGAAATCGCCCAGCGCACCGAATATATCGAAGGCTACGCCATCGCGCCCATGGCCGAACGCATGCTGGCGGCCGATCCGGCCCTGAAGGCCGCCTTCGAAGCGAAGCTGGCCGCCGACTCCGCCTTCGCCGCCGATGCGGAGGCGCGGCTGCAGTGGTTTTACGAGCGCACGCCCTATTCCGACGCGCGCTACCTGCTCTATCCGGTGGGCCGCGAACTGGGACGCTAGAGCCGGCGCGACCACGACGCAACGAAGGGGCGGCTTGTAAGGGGGGGCCGGCTCGGCCATATCCGCCCCCTCATGTCAGACACCGCCTCGGCTCTCGCCCACGAACTCATCTCGGCCGCGCTCAAGGCCGGCGCCGACGCCGCGGAGGCCGCCGTGGCCGAGCGGCAGTCGCTTTCGGTCGGGGTGCGCCTCGGTGAACTGGAGGAGGTCGAACGCGAGGAATCGCGCGACCTGGGCCTTCGCGTCTTCATCGGCAAGCGCCAGGCCAGCGTCTCGTCTTCCGACCTGTCGCCCAGGACCACCGCCCGGCTGGTCGAACGGGCCGTGGCCATGGCGAAGCTGGCGCCGGAAGATCCCTACTGCGGCCTGGCGCCGGAAGAGCTCCTGCGGCGTGGCCCCCTGCCCGACCTCGACCTGTTCGATCCGGCCGAGCCCTCGGCCGCCGATCTGGAGAACCGCGCCCGCGAGGCCGAAGACGCCGCGCGCGCCGTCGCCGGGGTGACCAATTCCGAAGGCGGCTCGGCCTCCTGGTCGGGCGGCCGCTGGCGGCTGGTGACCTCGAGCGGATTCGAGGGCGAACACCACGGCACGGCGTCGTCGATCTCCGCAAGCGTCATCGCCGGCGAGGGTTCGGGCATGGAACGCGGAGGCGAAGGCCGCACGACCCGCTGGCTCGGCGACCTGCCGGCGCCGGACACCATCGGCCGCCTGGCCGGCGAGCGGGCGATCAAGCGCATCGGCGCCAGGAAGATCGCCAGCCAGACGGCGACCATTGTCATCGAGAACCGCATCGCCTCGTCGATGTTCTCGGCCTTCACCGGCGCCATTTCGGGCGCGGCGGTGGCGCGTGGCGTCTCCTTCCTGAAGGACCGCCTGGGCCAGCAGGTGTTCTCCGACGCCATCACCCTGACCGAGGACCCGTTCCGCCCGCGCGGCCTGTCCTCCACCCCGTTCGACGACGAGGGCGTGCGGGTCGAACGGCGCGCGCTGGTCGACAAGGGCGTGCTGACCACATGGATGATGAACTGCTCATCGGCGCTCCAGTTGGGCCTGCAGAGCACCGGCCACGCTTCGCGCGGGCTGGCGGGGCCGCCCGGAACCGGGTCTCACAATCTGCACGTCGAACCGGGAACTGAGGACCTCGCCGGGCTGATGGGATCGGCGGGCAAGGGCCTGCTGGTCACCGCCATGTTCGGCCCGTCGCTGAACGCCAACACCGGCGACTGGTCGGCCGGGGTCTCGGGCTTCTGGTTCGAGGGGGGCGTCATCGCTTACCCGGTCAGCGAGATCACCATCGCCGGTTCGCTGCCCGACATCTACCAGCGCCTGGTGCCCGGTTCGGACCTGGAGTTCCGCGGCTCGATCAATTCGCCGTCCCTGCT
>JANNVY010000210.1:0-2524 GCA_031408375.1 Pseudomonadota bacterium
TGCAGCTCGTTCATGACTTCCATGAAGTTGCCGTAGAGGACGTCCGCGTCGGCGCGGATGAAGATGCGTTCCTCGACCGAAGCTTCGCCCTTGCCGATGACGGCCTGAAGATCGGCCGCCAGGGTCTCGGGAGAGGTCTGCTTTTCGCCGATGAAGATCGAGCCGGTCTTCTGGATCGAGATGAAGGTGGGCTCTTCCAGCTTCTGGTTATCCTTCGGCGGAACCGCCGGCGGGAAGTCCAGTCGGATGGAAACCGTCGCCAGGGGCGCGGAGACCATGAAGATGATGAGCAGGACGAGCATGATGTCGACGAACGGCGTGACGTTGATGTCCGAGTTCTGTTCGACCGTGTATCTGCCGCCGCCGCCGCCGCCGAGCTTTGCACCCACTGCCGGTATCTCCTCTTAGTCGCGAACGCGCTTAGCCCTGCCGTTCGAGAAATTCGCAAGCCCGTGTCTCAAAGTAAAGCCGCCAAAGCGCAAGTCGGTTCCCCTATCGCGTGTCGGCAAATCTCACTTCAGCCCCGTTGGGTCAGGCGCAGAAAGCGGTCCTGGAGGACCGGATCCGACTTGAACACACCGGAGAAGCGGGTGGTGATCGTCGAGACGTGCCTGTGGTGCACGCCGCGGGTGGTCATGCACTGGTGTTCGGCGTCGATCAAGACCGCGACGCCCAAGGGGCTCAAATTCGCGTCGATCGCCTCTGCCACCTGGTTGGTCAGGGTCTCCTGGTTCTGCAGCCGATGGGAGAAGATCTCAACCACCCGCGCCAGCTTGGAGATGCCCACCACCTTCCTGTCCGGAACGTAGGCGACGTAAGCCTTGCCGAGGAACGGAGCCATGTGGTGCTCGCAGTGGCTCTCGACCTCGATGTCACGCAACATGACCATGTCGTCGTAGCCCTCGACGTCTTCGAAGGTGCGCGACAGTTCGTCGGCCGGATCCGCTTCGTAGCCGGCGAACCACTCGCCGAACGCGTCAGCCACACGCTTGGGGGTGTCGATCAGGCCGGGGCGCGACGGATCGTCGCCCGCCCAGGAAATCAGGGTGCGCACGGCTTCCAGCGCCTGTTCACGCGTCGGCTTCCCGGGCCTTGAGCCGTCGATGCCGATCAGGCTGGGCTTTTTGAAATTCGCGTCCATGCGTCCCTGGTTTCACGTCGTCGGTTTTCGTGGGGCTTGCAACGCTATATGGGACGGACCCCAAGACCCGCAACCGTTTGCACCCGGACTCCACCTATGCCGTTGGCCGTATACGACACCCTGGCGCGCGAAAAGCGCGTCTTTGAACCGTCTGACCCTCGGCGTGTGACGCTCTACGTCTGCGGCCCGACGGTCTATGACTACGCCCATATCGGCAATGGACGGCCTCCGGCGGTGTTCGACGTGCTGTTCCGCCTGCTGCGCCGGACCTACGGCGCGGAGCATGTGATCTATGCCCGCAACGTCACGGACGTGGACGACAAGATCAACAAGAAGGCCGCGGACGAGGGCGTCGAGATCGGCGAGATCACCGCCCGCTACGAGAAGATCTATCTCGAGGACATGGCGCGGCTGAACGTCACGCCGCCCACCCTGGCGCCCCACGTCACCGACCACATGGACGCCATCCGCGAGCAGATCGGGGCCATCATGGCCGCCGGTCACGCCTATGCGGCGGAAGGCCATGTGTTGTTCGACGTGAACAGCTATGCCGTCTACGGTCAGCTGTCGGGCCGCTCGCTGGACGACATGATCGCCGGCGCCCGCGTCGAGGTCGCGCCCTACAAGAAGAATCCCGCGGACTTCGTGCTCTGGAAGCCGTCGAAGGAGAACGAGCCGGAATGGCCCTCGCCCTGGGGCGCCGGCCGCCCCGGCTGGCACATCGAGTGCTCGGCGATGATCGAGGACACGCTGGGCATGCCCATCGACATCCACGGCGGCGGCCAGGACCTGATCTTCCCCCACCACGAGAACGAGGTCGCCCAGGGCCGCTGCGCCCATGGCGGCGAGGTCTACGCCCGCTACTGGATGCACAACGGCTTCCTGAACATGGGTGACGAGAAGATGTCCAAGAGCCTGGGCAACGTCGCCAAGATACACGACCTGATCGCGCTCCATCCCGGCGAAGTGCTGCGCTGGGCCCTGCTGTCGGCCCACTATCGCGCGCCGCTGGCCTGGACGGCGGACCTTCTGGACCAGTCCAAGGCCAGCCTCGACCGCCTCTATGGGGCGCTCCGCCGCGCCAAGGCCATCGAGGTCGAGCCCGTCGAGCCGCCCGCCGCCTTCCTGGAAGCGCTGGAGGACGACCTGAACACGCCGCGCGCCATGGCCGAGATCTTCGTGCTGGCCAAGGCGCTGGAGACGGCCGAATCCGGCGGCGCGCGCCGTCAGGCCAAGGCCGAGCTGGTGGCCGCCGCCGAGCTGATGGGCGTGCTGAACTCTGATCCGGACGCCTGGTTCGAGGCCGGCATCGCCGAGGATGACCGGACCAGGATCGACGCCCTGGTCGCCGCCCGCGTCGCCGCCCGCGACGAACGCGACTTC
>JANNVY010000211.1:0-2664 GCA_031408375.1 Pseudomonadota bacterium
CGCGGCCCGCGCTACGCCCGCCATGTCGGCGGCCCGTCCCGCCTTCAGGGAATTGGTGGAAGCCTCCAGCTCGCCGCTGCTGGACGTGCGGCTGAACTTCCTGACCGGCGCGGCCGATGACCCGAAGGGTAAGGAAGGCCTGGCTACCCTTACCGCACAGCTGGTGACCGGCGGCGGGTCGAAGGCCATGCCGATCGAAGCTATCGAGCAGGCCTTCTTCCCGATGGCGGCCGGCTTCGGCGCAAGCGTCGACAAGGAAATGACCACCTATGCCGGCACGGTTCACCGCGACAACGCCAACGGCTGGTACGATATCGCCATGGGCCAGCTGCTTGATCCGGGTTTCCGCGAGGAAGACTTCACCCGGGTGAAGACCAGCCTGATCAACGGCATCCGCACCGGGCTGCGCGGCAACAATGACGAGGAGCTGGGCAACGAGGTGCTCTACGAGCAACTCTATGCTGGCCACCCCTACGGCCACCTCTCGGCCGGACACGCGAAGTCAGTCGAGGCGCTGACGCTCGAAGACGTGAAGGCCTTCCACAAGGCGCACTACACGCAAGCCAACCTCACCGTCGGGTTGGCGGGTGCGGTCACGCCGGGCTGGTTAGCCAAAGCGCGCGCCGACCTGGCTGCCAATCTGCCCCGGGGCGGGGCGGTCAATCGCCGCCTGCCCGCGCCGCGCAAGCCGGCGGGGATCGACGTCACCCTCATCCAGAAGCCGACCATCGCCACCGCTATCTCGATGGGCTTCCCCATCGACGTCAAGCGCGGCCATCCGGACTTCGTGGCGCTGAACCTTGTCCGCAGCTATCTCGGCGAGCACCGCTCCTCGACGGCCTGGCTCTACCAGCGGATGCGCGAGATCCGCGGCATGAACTACGGCGACTATGCCTACACCGAGTATTTCCCCGGCGGCATGTTCCAGTTCGCCCCGCCGCCTAACGTCGCGCGCAGCCAGCAGGCCTTCCGTATCTGGCTGCGGCCGGTGCCGCCGCCCATGGCCCACTTCGCCATCCGCATCGCCAAATACGAGCTCGACAAGCTGGTGGCGAACGGGATCAGCGCCACTGACTTCGAGGCCACCCGCGCCTCGCAGCTGAAGGCCACCGGCCTGCTCACCGCGCGCCAGGGCGTCCACTTGGGCTACAGCCTGGACCAGCAGTTCTACGGCGTCGGCGACTACACCGACTACATCCGCGAAGGCCTGGGCGAGCTGACGCTTGCCAAGGTCAATGCGGCGATCAGGAAGCACCTCGGCGGCCCCAACCTGGCCATCGTTGCGGTGACGCCTCAAGCCGACGCGCTCGCCAAGGCCCTGATCGACGACGCGCCCTCGCCCATGGCCTATGCGTCCGAAAAGCCCCAAGCGATCCTCGACGAGGACAAGATCATCGAAAAGTACCCACTGGCCATCGAGGCCTCGGACGTGCGGATCGTGAAGGTCGAGGACGTATTCGAGGGGCCGATCTTCAGCTGAGGCCCAGCAGCTTCAAGACGGCGTCGGCGGCCTTTTCCGAAGGGTCGCCGAGGCCGCAGCCCATCAGGTCCAGCGCCGCGTTCTGACGCTCGACCTGGCGGACCCGGAGCGCCGGGTCGTCCAGGCGTTCGGCGAGCGACTCCGCCAGGTTTTGGGGATTTGCGTCGTCCTGAACGAATTCCGGCGCGATGCGGTCACGGGCAGCGACGTTGAACAGGGTGATCCACGGCGTCTTTATCAGGCGTAGCGCGATGACGTAGGTGATCGGGTCAAGCCGGTAGGCGATGACCATCGGCGTTCCCGCCAGCGCCAGCTCGACCGACACCGTGCCGGAACAGGCGAGCGCCACGGTCGCGGCCTTCATGGCGCCGTGCTTGTCCCGATCTCCCTCCACCAGGTGGGTGCGGTACGGCAGCCCCGCGGCCCAGCCGCGGACGAACACCGAGACCGTGTCGGCGACGACGACCACGATGTGCAGGCTCGGCCGATCCTGACGCAGAAGTTTAAGCGTCCCCTCAAAGGCCGGCGTCAGGCGTTTGACTTCGCTGGGCCGGCTGCCGGGCAACACCAGGAGGATCGGGTCCGTCGGCCCGGCCCCGATCGACTTGCGGAAGCGGTCCGGATCGGCGTGGGAGAAGTCAGTCATCAATGCCGAGTTGCCCACGAACGTCGTAGGCAGGCCCTCGGCCTCGAACAGCGGCGCGTCGAAGGAGTGGATGGTCAGGAGGTGGTCCACCGCGGCGGCCAGCGTCTTGGCGCGGCCCGGGCGGGCGGCCCAGACCTGGGGACCGACGTACTTAACCAGCTTCACGCCCGGCAACGCCTTGCGAAGCGCTTTGGCGACGCGGACGGTGAAGCCCCAGCTGTCGATCAGCACCGCCACGTCAGGCTTTTCACGCACCGCCAGCGCCACCGTGTCGGCTACCCGGCGCTTAACGCGGCCATAAGCCATCAGGCCGTCGAAGAAGCCGAGGATGGACAACTCACTGATATCGAAGGGGCTAACGACGCCATGCTCGGCCATGCGCGCGCCGCCGACGCCGACGAAACGGACGTTTGCGCCCAGCCTCTTCTTCAGGGACTCAGCCAGACCGGCGCCCAGTGCGTCACCCGACGAATCGGCGGCGACAAGCATGACGGTAAGGGGTTTCACCGGCCCGGGGCGAAGGGCGGCGCCCCCACCC
>JANNVY010000212.1:0-3296 GCA_031408375.1 Pseudomonadota bacterium
GCACCACCTGCCGGTGACGCGGTTCGTGCACCCCGACGAGTTCGCGGCCTATGAGGCGATCGCGCGGGCCAAGGGCTTCCTGATGGTGTCAGCCTCGCCGCTCACCCGCTCGTCGCACCACGCCGGCGAGGACTACGCCCGTCTGCGCGCCGCCCGCGACGCGAAGCTCGCTGGTCGGTAGATGCCCCGCCACCACGTCGTGCGCATGCTCCCCTACGCGCCGGAGGAGCTGTTCGAGATGGTGGGAGACGTGGACGCCTATCCCGAATTCGTGCCGTGGATCACCGAGCTTCGCAGCTGGAACCGCCACGCAGACGGCGAGGGGATCGAGATCCTCGACGCCGAGGCCACCGTCGGCTTCAAGTTCCTGCGCGAGAAGTTCGCCACCCGCGTCCGCCGCGACGCCAGCGCCCTGACCGTCTCCGTGGCCCTGCTCCACGGCCCCTTCAAGCGTCTGACCAACCGCTGGCAATTCGAGCCCCACGCCATGGGGACGAAGATCAGCTTCGACATCGACTTCGCCTTCAAGGCCCCATTCCTCGACGCCATGCTGGCGGCGAACTTCGACCGGGCGGTGAGCCGGTTGATGGGCTGTTTCGAGGCGCGGGCGGCGAAGCTTTACATGCCCAAGGCGGTCAAGCAGGCCTAGGCCTGCATGGCGTCCAGCAGCAGGTTCAGGGCCGTGCGCACGCTGGCAAGCCGGACCGCTTCGCGGCCCAGATCGCCGAACTTCTGTTCCAGGTGCACGGTAGGCTCGCCGGTGCGTGCGACGCCGAAATGGACGAGGCCGACGGGCTTGAGGGGCGAGCCGCCGTCGGGGCCGGCGATGCCGGTGATCGAGACGGCGAGGGCGGCCTGCGAGTGAGCCAGCGCCCCCTCCGCCATCGCGCGGGCGACCGCCTCGGACACGGCGCCTTCTCGCTCGATGACACTCGCATCGACGCCCAGCATCTCGGCCTTGGCCTCGTTGGAGTAGGTGACGAAGCCGCGCTCGACCACGTCCGACGATCCCGCCGCGACGGTCAGGGCTGCGGCGACCAGGCCGGCGGTGCAGCTTTCGGCCGTCACCACCATGACGCCCTGCGCCCTTGCGGCGGTAAGGACCTCGTCTGCAAGCGCTACGATGTCGTCAGGAAACATGCGAGCCTCGCCACGCGGGGAGTGAGTCGGGACGTCAGAGCCTAACGCGTTCTCCCGCCGCGACGTTTCGAATTCACGCCCGGGATCAGACCTATGACCGACGCCGTCCTGCCCGTCTCCAACCGGGTGAAGGTCGCCCCGCCGCTGTTCGCCCTCGCCATCTTCACCTCCGCGGCGCTGGTCTTCGTGGTGCAGCCGATCGTGACCAAGCTGGTCCTGCCCCAGCTGGGCGGGTCTGCGGCGGTGTGGAACACAGCGATGGTGTTCTTCCAGGCCGCGTTGCTGCTGGGCTACGGCTACGCCCACTTGCTGCAGCAGGTGAAGTCCCTGCGCGTCCAGCTCTGCATCCACCTGGCGCTGCTGCTGGTGGCGGCGTTCGTGCTGCCGCTGCACATCACGGGAGCCTTCGGCAATCCGGACGGCAACGCGCCGATCCTTTGGCTGCTTGGCGTACTGACGCTCTCCATCGGCGCGCCGTTCGCGGTGCTGTCCGCGACCGCGCCGCTGCTACAGGCCTGGTATGCGCGAGTGAGGGTGGGCGAGCCCGACGCCAAGAACCCTTACGTGCTCTACGCCGCGTCGAACCTGGGCAGCTTCCTGGCCCTGCTGGCCTATCCGATCATCGTCGAACCACTGCTGCGCCTGCAAACCCAGACCTTCAGCTGGTCAATGGGTTATGGCATATTCTTCGTGCTGGCCGCGATCCTGGCGGTCTATAGCTGGGGTGTGCGGTCCGAGCCCGAGGCCGCGCCGCTGGAGCGCAGCGAGCCGATCCTGTGGCGGTCCAAGATCATCTGGGTGCTGCTGGCCGCCGCGCCCTCCAGCCTGATGCTGGGCGTCACCCAGCACCTGACCACCGACGTGGCCTCGGCGCCCTTCCTGTGGGTCATCCCGCTGGCGCTTTACCTGCTGACCTTCGTCATCGCCTTCCAGGCCAAGCCGGTCATCCCGTTCCACATGACCCTGCTGCTGCAGGCGGTGTTCGTGACCATCTGCGCCTGGATGCTGCCGTTCTCGACGGCCTACTGGGCGCTGCTGTTCCTGGTGCACCTGGGGACCTTCTTCTTCACCGCCCTCATGTGCCACCAGGGCCTGGCCGCGCGCCGGCCACCGCCGGACCGCCTGACCGAGTTCTATCTGCTGCTGTCGCTGGGCGGCGTGCTGGGTGGGGCGTTCAACGCGTTGCTGGCGCCGGTGATCTTCGACACCGTGCGCGAATATCCGCTTGTGCTGCTGCTGGCGCTGTTCGCCCGGCCGGGTCCCGAGCCGACCGCCAAGCTGTTTTACATGGACGCCCTGTCCAGGTCCCCGCCGGCCCTGTGGCCGCTCCGCTTCCTCGGCCACCAGGTGATGAGCTTCCTTTTCGGGCGGCGGGAGTCGTCGCGGGCAGAGGCTGTCGCCTTCAACCAGCCCCAGGGCGTGACCACCTACTTCGGGCTGACGGCAATCCTGCTCGCTGTCATCCCGCCCGCGCTGTTCTGGCTGCTGAACCACCAGAAGCAGCTCCTCGACATCATCTCGTGGAAGTTGGCGACCACGACCTCCTACTCCTTCTTCGCCATCGCCGGCGTCCTGGCCTTCCTGGCGCGCAGGCAGCGCAACCTGATGATCCTGTCGCTGGCGGTCCTGACCCTGTCGGCCCATTCGATCGCCGGGCGTTACCAGTGGATCGCGGGCGACCGCAGCTTCTTCGGCATCCTGCGCGTGGCCACCTACACCGACCCGACGCTGGGCGAGGTGCACATGCTGCTGCACGGCACGACCCTGCACGGCGCCGAGATCGTCAGCGGCACGAACCGCTGCGTGCCAATGCTCTACTACGCGCCGGTTACGCCCCTTGGGCAGGCGATGCTGAAGGTCCAGCATGCCCGGCCACAGGGCGTGGTCGCGGGCGTCGTGGGCCTGGGAACCGGCTCGATGGCAGCCTACATGCGGCCGCAGGACAGGCTGACCTATTTCGAGATCGATCCGCTGGTCGAGCGCTTCGCCCGCAACCCCCAGCTCTTCAACTTCCTCGAACAGTGCGCCGATGGCGCGCCGGTTGACGTGGTCATGGGCGACGCGCGCCTGAGTCTGGCCGACCCGGCGATCACGCCGCCACAGAAGTACGACATCCTGATCATCGACGCCTTCTCGTCCGACGCCGTGCCCACGAA
>JANNVY010000213.1:0-5297 GCA_031408375.1 Pseudomonadota bacterium
GTGGGCGGCTTCTGCTCCATGAAGGCCATGTCCACGCGCAATGACGATCCGCAGGCGGCATCGCGTCCGTGGGACAAGGATCGCGATGGCTTCGTGCTGGGTGATGGCGCCGGCATCCTGGTGCTGGAAGAGTACGAACACGCCAAGGCCCGCGGGGCCAAGATCTACGCCGAGGTGGTCGGCTACGGCATGTCCGGCGACGCCCACCACATCACCGCGCCCGCGCCCGACGGCAACGGCGGCTTCCGCGCCATGTCCGCCTCGCTGAAGGACGCCGGGATCACCCCGGCGGACCTCGACTACATCAACGCCCACGGCACCTCGACGCCGCTGGGCGACGAGATCGAGCTCGGCGCGGTGGAGCGCCTGCTGGGCGACGCGGCCGGCAAGGCCACCATGTCCTCGACCAAGAGCGCCATCGGACATCTGTTGGGCGCCGCGGGCTCGGTTGAGGCGGCGTTCTGCTGCCTGGCCATCCGCGACCAGATCGCGCCGCCGACCATCAACCTCGACAATCCCTCCGTCGAGACGGCCATCGACCTGGTGCCGCACAAGGCCAAGCCGATGAAGATCGACTACGTCCTGTCCAACAGCTTCGGCTTCGGCGGGACGAACGCTTCGCTGGTCTTCAAGCGCGTCTCCTGACGTGAACGCCCCAGCCCCCCGCCAGAAGCCGGCGCGTCTGATCGCCTTTCTGGCCGGGCTGTCGGCCACCCTGTTCCTGGTGGTCATCTTCGCCGGCGTCGGCCTGTGGATGACCCTTTATGGCCCGGGGCCGAAGACCGCTTCGGGCGCCGACACCATCGTCATCCTGCGGCCGGGTTCGGGCGTGTCGGAAATCGGCTCGACCCTGAAACGGTCGGGCGTCATCCGCTCCACCGACACCTTCCGGCTGGCGGTGCAGCTGACCGGCGCGGATCGCGGCCTGCGGGCAGGGGAATATCAATTCAAGTCCGGCGCTTCGCTTGATTCCATCATCCGAAATCTGAAGACTGGCAGCGTCGTTCGCCACTTCGTCACCGTCCCCGAGGGGCGCACCTCGGCCATGGCGGTGCGCATCCTGATGGCCGAGCCCGTCCTGACCGGTACGGTCACCGTGCCGCCGGAGGGCTCGATCCTGCCCGAGACCTATGAGGTCACCCGCGGAGAGACCCGCGGCGCCGTGCTCCAGCGCATGACCGAGGCCCGCACCAAGGTGATCGCCGAGCTGTGGCCCAACCGCGCCCAGGGCCTGCCCTTCAACACGCCGGAGGAGGCCATCAACCTGGCCGCCATCGTCGAGAAGGAGACCCGGCTGGGGTCCGAGCGCCCCCACGTGGCCGGCGTTTACATCAACCGCCTGCGCCAGGGCATCCCGCTGGCCGCCGACCCGACCATCATCTACGGCATCTCCAGGGGCGAACCGCTGGGGCGCGGGATCCGCCGCTCCGAGCTCGATTCCGACAGCCCATGGAACAGCTATCGCCACGCCGGCCTGCCGCCGGGCCCGATCGCCAACCCTGGCCGGGCCTCGATCGCCGCGGTGCTGAATCCGATGGTCACCCGCGACATCTTCTTCGTCGCCAACGGCACGGGCGGCCACTCCTTCGCCGAGACCTACGCCGAACACGAACGCAACGTGCTGCGCTGGCGCGAGATCGAGGCCGCCCGCAAGGCGCGCCCGGAAGGCTGATAGCCGCATGAGCTTCTCCGGCATGACCGGGTTTTCACGGGTCGAGGGCGTCCACGGCGACTGGAGCTGGGCCGTCGAGGCGCGCTCGGTCAACGGCCGCAACCTCGAGACCCGGGTGCGCACACCCAACGGCTTCGACGCCCTGGAGCGCACGACTCGCGAGGCCTCCCAGGCCCGCTTCGCCCGCGGCCAGGTGACGGTGAACATCCAGGCGCGCAAGACCGAGACGGTTTCGGCCGTGCGGGTGAACCAGGAGCTGCTGGACCGCTATCTGGACCTCAGCCGCGCCCAGGTGGCGGCCGGCGACGCCGCCCCGCCCACGGCCGACGGCCTTCTGGCCCTGCGCGGCGTGCTTGAGGTGCTGGACGAGGACTCCGACCCGGAAGTCTACGCCGGCGTTGAGGCCGCCATGGCGGCTGATGTGGGCAAGGCGCTGGACCAGCTGAAGGCGTCCCGCCAGGTCGAGGGGGCCGCCCTGTTGCCGGTGCTGACCGCCCAGGTCGATTCGATCGCCGCCCTGGTGGCTGCCGCCGAAGCCGAGGCCGCCGCCCAGACCGCCGCCATCAAGGAGCGCTTCTCGCGCCGTCTGAACGAACTGCTGGCCGACACCTCCGCCATGGACGAGCGCATCGTCCAGGAGGCCGCTGTCCTGGCGACCAAGGCCGACGTGCGCGAGGAACTGGACCGGCTGGCAGCCCACATCGACGCGGCCCGCACCCTTCTGTCCGCTTCGGGAAACGGCCGCCGGCTGGACTTCCTGGCCCAGGAATTCATGCGCGAGGCCAATACGCTGTGTTCGAAGTCGGCGACCACGGCCTTGACCACGGTCGGTCTGGAACTCAAAGCCGTGATCGAACAGCTCCGCGAGCAGATCCAGAATGTCGAATAATCGCACCCCGCGCCGCGGCGTCCTGCTGATCGTCTCCAGCCCGTCGGGGGCAGGGAAGACCTCCCTGTGCCGCCGCTTAATGGCAGACCACGCCGACCTGGTGCTGTCGGTGTCGGCGACGACCCGCGGGATCCGGCCGGGCGAGGTCGATGGCCGCGACTACCACTTCGTTTCCGACGCCGAGTTCGACCGCCTGGTGGCCGAAGACGCCCTGATGGAATGGGCAGATGTTCACGGCAATCGTTACGGCTCCCCCAAGGCGCCGATCTACGACGCGCTGAAGTCCGGCAGCGACGTGCTGTTCGACATCGACTGGCAGGGCGCCCGCGATATCGCGGCCAAGGCGCCGGAGGACGCGATCCGTGTCTTCATCCTGCCGCCCAGCCTGGCCGAGCTGAAGCGTCGGCTGGTAACCCGCTCCCAGGACGCCGACGACGTGATCGAGCGCCGGGTCGCCAATGCCAAGGACGAAATCGCCCACGCCGGCGACTTCGACTACATCTTCGTCAACGACGACTTCGATCGTTCGTATGCGGAACTGGCCCACATCTACCACGCCGAAAGGTCGCGCCGGCCGCGGAACACCTGGCTTGAGGCGTACCGGGCCGAGCTGCTGGCGGAAGACGTCTAGCGAACCGCCAGCGCTTCGCGGAAGAAGCGCACCACCTCGGCGTTGAAGCGGGCATGGAACGTGACCCGGTCGAACCCTGGTCCCGATCCACAGATCGCTGGCTCCGCGGCAATGGCTTCCGGTGCGCAGGGCGCCAGGAAGTCGAAGTGACCGGCTCCGTCCACCTTGTGGAACTCCGCGCCTGCGACCCGGTCGCGTACAGGCTCCACATGGAGGGGCGCGGCCAGGATGCGATCGTCACCCGCCTGCCAGAGCTGAACCGGGATCCGGATGGACGCGAGGCTGGCGTCCGTGAATGCGTACCCAAGCCCCGGCGCCGCCGCCACGACGGCGCGGATCCGGTCGTCACGGCGCCAGTCGCGCCAGTCGGCCGGGGTGATCGGCGAGCGGGCGAGAAGCTGGCAGTCGAAGGCGTCGGGCAGGTTGCGGCAATGGTCCAGCACCGCCTCGGGAGACGCCGCAGCACCGACTGCGGCCAGCACCGTGAAGCCGCCGGCGGAGAAGCCGAAGGCCCCGATGCGGGCCGGGTCCAGGCGACCGCGCTCGGACCACTGGCCCAGCACATAGTCCAACACCGTACGCAGCTGTCGCGGCCGGGCCGGGAAGTCGGTCGACCGCGACGGATCGAGGAAATTGTCGCCGGGGTGGGTCAGGGCCACGGCGACGAAGCCGGCCTCGGCCAGGGCGACGGCGGTATCCGGGTGGCCACCCCAGAAGCCGCCGTTGCCGTGGGACATGACGATGATCGGCAGGGCCTCGCCGGTCATGGGGGCGTCGACCGCGACCGTCTGGCGGGTGAGGCCGACCGCCACGGGCTGGGCGGGCGCGTCGGCGGGGTACCAGACGGCGGCCTCGATGGTTCCACCGTTTCCGTCCGGGACGGCCAGCTGCTGGAAGCCGACCGTGGCGAAGGCGGGGGCCGCGGCGGACAGGCCGATGGCCAGGGCGGCAAGGGTGATGAGCAGGCGTCGAATGTTGAGCATGAGAGGCTCCCGCGTTGAGGAGCCATCGATTTGTCCGACGTCCGGGCCGTGCGCCACCTCGGTTGCGCCTTTCGGCGACCGGGTTCGCGAACGGGCGAACGGGCAGGGGACGCAAACCGCCACGCTTTCGGTAATATCGGTCCGATGACGACCGCCGCGCCCGACTTCGATTCGCCTCGCGCCTGGGCCATCGACGCCGCCGTCTGCGTCGCGGCCGGCATCGTGCTGGGGGTGCTTGGCCCGTTCGGCAGCTTCTTCAACGACGACTTGTTGCCCCGCCTGCTGCAGTGGACGCTGAGTTCACTCGCCATCTCCGTCGTCTATGGCGCGGCGCTGCGTGCAGTCCGCCCGCTGGCCCGTCGCCACCGCATCCCCGCCTGGGCCTGGGTGTCTGCGGTGGTGCTCGTCGCGGCGCTGCCGGTCTCGGCGGCGACCCGGATGGCCAGCGTCGCCGTCTGGCCGTTCCTCGAGAAGATCGGCTGGCTGGACTGGTACGGCCAGGCGGTGATCACGACCCTGCCGCTGACCGCCATCTACATCTTCCTGCGTGTGCGCCTGACCGAGCCCCGGCCCGCGACGCCCTCGGCCGCATCGATCCAGCAGGCGGCGCCGACCGAATCGCTGACGGCGGAACCCGCCGCCGACATGGCGTTCCTGCGCCGCCTGCCGCCGAGGCTGGGCCGCGACATCGTCTGCCTGGTGATGGAGGACCACTACGTCCGCGCCCATACCGCCCTCGGGTCGGACCTGATCCTGCTGCCGCTGCACAAGGCGGTCGAGGAACTGGCGGGCCTGGAGGGGATGCAGGTGCACCGGTCCTGGTGGGTGGCGCGCGCCGCGGTGCAGGGAGCGGTCGAGGACGGGCGCAACATCCGCCTTCGTCTGACCAACGGGATGGAAGCCCCGGTGGCCCGAACCGCCGTCGCGCGCCTACGCGCCGCCGGCTGGTTGTAAGGCCGCCGCCAACCGCAGGAACCCCGCCCCGTCGATGACCTCGGCCCGCGCGTTGGGATCGACGCTGGCCCGTTCGCACAGGGCTTCTCCGCCAAGGGTCTTGAGGCTGGAGCGCAGCATCTTGCGGCGCTGACCGAAGGCCGCGCCGGTGACCTGTTCCAGCGCGGT
>JANNVY010000214.1:0-9133 GCA_031408375.1 Pseudomonadota bacterium
CCCAGGCAGAACACGTCCTCGTAGTGCGGCTTGGCGACAGCCAGGCACTGATAGAGGTTCAGCTTGGAGATACGCAGGCAGTAAGGACCGGCGCTGTCAGTCAGCAGCGCGTTGATCTGCACCGCGTTCTCGTCACCGGCCGCGCCGAGGACAGCCAGCGCCGCGATCGCCATGCCGCGCACCACCGCCTCGGTATAGGGCGGCGAGGCGGTCTGGCCGGTCAGCGCCAGACCCTGACCGCTCATGGCGGCCTGCATCAGCATGGAGGTGTCGGCGGTGGTGCCGCTCATCGGCAAGGTCGAGATCCGCTTGGCGGTGGCCAGGCGGGCGTCGCGGTTGGCCACGTACTCGCGCGACCACATCTGACGCTGGATGTCATAGGCGGTCTGCTTGACCGCTGAACCGGCGGCGTAGAGCTGGCGGCCATCGGCGCTCAGGTTGGAGATGATCGTCCCCGCAGCCGAGGACGCGCCTGGAAGCTGGGCGGCGTAGGCCGGATCGCTGAACAGTTGGCGGATCACGGTGGCGCGGTTGTTGGCGTCCGCGCCCAGCGACTTCACGCCCTGGACGAAGGCAGGGTCCTGAAGGGCCAGGACAGCGGCGTAGGCCACCGCGCCGCGGGCGAGTTCGTTGGGCTCATAGGCCGCGCCGCGGGTCAGGCCGGTCTGGATCGAGGCTGCGTCGGGGAAGGTCGCCGGGATCGACGAGGCTTCGCGGACGTAGTTGCGATATGAGGCCGCGGCCTGCACCACGCCACTGGACAGCGCCATGGCGGGCGGGGGCGGTGGGGGCGGCGGAGGCGGCGCCGTCTCCTCAGTCTTGCAGCTTGCCAGAAAAAGCGCGGACCCGAAGGCCGCGATGAGGGCTCCGTTGCGGAAAAAGGCCGTTTTCATGCCGGGAAATCCCCCCTGAAATCTGTACTTGCCCGCGCCCCGAGCGCGAACTATCCACAGACTATAGCCCCACGGCGCCGAAAGTTCGACCCTTCCGAATCAGTGGCGATTCAGATTCCGCCACGGCCGCCTAGTCGAACAGCTTCGACACTGATTCTTCGTTCGCTATCCGTCGGATAGCCTCGCCGATCAGCGGCGCCACGGGGACCGTCCGGACCTTGGCGCAACCCTTGACGGCTTCGCTGGGCTCGATGGAGTCAGTGATAACCAGCTCGGTCAGGACGGAATTGGTCACGCGCTCAATGGCTGGGCCCGACAGGACGCCGTGGGAAATGAAGGCCGAGACCTCCTTGGCGCCGCGTTCCATCAGGGCTGCGGCGGCATTGACCAGGGTGCCGGCGGAATCGGCTATGTCGTCGAACAGGATGCACTGGCGGCCCGAGACGTCGCCGACGATGTTCATGACCTCGGACTGGCCGGGCTTTGGCCGGCGCTTGTCGACGATGGCGATCTCGGCGTTCAGGCGGTCGGCCAGGGCGCGCACCCGGACCACGCCGCCGACGTCGGGCGAGACGATCATCAGGTCCGAGGCCTTCTTGCCGTAGTTTTCCTTGATGTCGCGGGCGAAGACCGGGATGGCCACCAGGTTGTCGGTGGGGATGTCGAAGAAGCCCTGAATCTGGCCTGCGTGCAGGTCCATGGTCAGCACCCGGTCGGCCCCGGCGCGCGTGATCAGGTTGGCGACCAGCTTGGCCGAGATGGGCGTGCGGCCGCCGGTCTTCCGGTCCTGACGCGCATAGCCGAAGTAGGGGATGACCGCCGTGATCCGCCTGGCCGACGCGCGCTTCAGCGCATCCATGCAGATCAGGAGTTCCATCAGGTTGTCATTGGCCGGGAAGCTGGTGGACTGGATGACGAAGACATCCTCGCCGCGCACGTTCTCGTCGACCGTGACGAACACTTCGTTGTCGAGGAAGCGGCGCACCTGGGCCTTGGTCAGGGGCATGTCCAGGTGGTCGGCGATGGCCTGGGCCAGCGTCCGGTTCGAATTACCCGCCAGAAGTTTCACGCGCCGCTCATCCCTAGCTCGCACCCTTGCTCGACTGGGCGGCTTCTATCAGGGGACGGACCGAGGGCAAGGCCTCAGGTCAGGGCGATCGCGCTTATGAGACGCCCGTAGTCGCTTTCGCCACGCTTGAACGCCCGCCGGTTGGAGAAGAAGCGGGTCTCATCGGCACAGGTGTCGTGGCCGGTCCATTCGCAATTGGCCACGCCTACCTGTTCCAGCCGCCAGAGCACGAAGCCGGGCAGGTCAAACATCGCCTTGTCCTCGGAGCCGGTCGGATGGATGAAGTGCTCGGACGCTTGGTCGTGGGCCAGGAAGCGGTCGACGAACTCAGCCCCAACCTCATAGCTCAGCGGCCCGATGCAGGGGCCGACCACGGCGACGATGTTCTCGACCCGCGCGCCGGCCGCCGTCATGGCGGTCACGGTCGAGGCCACGACCCCGGTCAGGGCTCCTTTCCAGCCGGCATGGGCCGCGCCCACGACCCGCGCCTCGGCGTCGGCCAACAGGATGGGGGCGCAGTCGGCGGTGAGCGCACCACAGGCCAGGCCGGGTGTGGCGGTGACGACCGCATCGCCCTCTGGCCGCAGGTCGTTCCACGGGCCGTCGGCTACGCGCACGAGGGTCGAATGGGTCTGGAAGCAGCTGAGCAGAGAGCCGGCCTCGACTCCCATGGCGTCAGCAGCGCGGCGGCGGTTTTCGGTCACGGCCCCGGGGTCGTCACTGGAGCCCTGACCGACGTTGAGGCTCTGGTAGATGCCGGTGGAGACGCCGCCCTGGCGCGTGAAGAAGGCGTGGCGGACGCCGGGCAGCAGGTCGAGGCGTTGGGAGGTCAGGACAGGAACAGTCATTTCGCAGCCTCGGAGCCCGTCTCAAAACCGGGGGGCGCGGGCGAGTCCTTCGACCAGATCGCCGCCGCCTTGAACAGGGCGCCCATCTGGTCGGGCTCGATCAGGCGGGCCAGCTGACGTGCGATGGTGTCGGCCCGGTCGGGGCGGGCCGCGGAGAGCGTCATGGCGCGCTGATCAACGCCCAGGCGGCGCAGGAACGTCCCTTGGTCGAGCAAGCCGGTCGCGGCGCCGGCCTCGCGCGCCGACTCCAGGAACAGCGGGAAATCGGCCCAGACGGTCAGGTCCGCCTCGCCGGGATCCGCCAGCGGGTTCACCTTCGCGTGGCGGCGCAGGGCCTGCAACGTGTCGCCGGGCCCCGGCGCGTCGCGGCCGTAATCGATGAACAGGGCCGCGCCGCCGTCCTGGGTCACCCGCTCGCCGACATCGATGCCGACCACTTGCTGGGCCAGCGAGACCTCCCAGATCAGGCCGGGCTCCAGATCAGCGGGCGCGCCTTCGGGACGCACCGTGGGTCGCAGCCCGAAAGCCAGGGCGCCAGCGTCGTCCAGCCCTACCATGCGCTCGGCCCAGGCTTCGCCGACGCGGACGAACTGACGGGCCGGCAGGCAGTCCAGCAGCTCATTGGCGATCAGGATCACGGGCGCCCCGCCGGGAATCTCTGACAGGTCATGCGACCAGCCGGGCGACAGGCTGGCGCCCGCGAGCGCGGAGGCCTGCAGGTCGCGCAAGGGCGCGGAGGGCTCGACCAGCCAGAGCTCGGCGGCGGCCAGGAAGTCGGGCGCCAGGCTGGCGGCGCGGAGCGCATCGCTCATCAGCGTCCCGTCGCCCGGTCCCATCTCGACCAGCAGCACGCGCGCGGGCCTGCCCAGGCGGCTCCAGGTCTCGGCTGCCCACAGGCCGATCAATTCCCCGAACATCTGCGAGACCAGCGGCGCGGTGATGAAGTCGCCATCCTCGCCCAGCGCCGGACGCGTGGCGTAGTAGCCGCCCGAGGGATCGAACAGGCAGCGCGCCATGTAGTCGGCGACCGAAATCGGGCCGGTGGCTGCGATCTCCGCCCTTAGCCGGTCGCCCAGTGTCACGGGGTCAGGCCGCGGCGCCCTTGGGCTTTGAACGCCAGATCAGCCAGCCGCCGATCAACACCATCGGGATCGAGAGCAGCAGGCCCATTGTGATCATGCCGCGCAGCGCCTCTGGCATCTGGGAATCTGGCTCGCGCACCGTTTCCAGGAGCATGCGCACGACACCGTAGCCCAGCAGGAACAGGCCGGTGGTGAATCCGGGCCGCGGGAGCTTCATGGCGATATGGGTCGACCAGCGCAGCAGGAAGAACAGGAACAAGCCCTCCAGCGCCGCCTCGTAGAGCTGGCTGGGGTGGCGCGAATAGCCCCCGGCGGGGCAGCTGCCGTAGGTGGCCTCGATGGTGCGGTTACAGAAGACCACGCCCCAGGGCAGGTCGGTGGGCCGGCCCCACAGTTCGCCGTTGATGAAGTTGGCGATGCGTCCGAAGAACAGGCCGATGGGGGCGCAGGCGGCGATCACGTCACCGACGCTGAGCAGGTTCAGCTTGTTGGCGCGGCAGAACCAGACGATGGCGATGGCGACCCCGGCCAGCCCGCCGTGGAACGACATGCCGCCGTCCCAGAGCTTCAGGATGTCCAGTGGCCGGGCAAACATGTCGGGGCTGTAGAACAGGGCGTAGCCAAGCCGCCCGCCGCCGATGATGCCGAGCGTCAGCCACAGGATCAGGTCGTCGATCTGGGGCCCGGTTGCCGGGGGCTTGCCGGGCTCCCACAGGCTCTCGCCGCGGATCAGCTTGAGCGCGTAGCGCCAGCCCAGGATGATTCCCATGACATAGGCCAGCGCATACCAGCGCACGCCCAGCGGGCCGATGCTCATGCCAAAGAGTTCAAAGGCCGGGATCTGGCCGATGATGAACGGATCGATATCGGGAAACGGCACGGGACCCCCAAAGGCTTGGCTCGGACGATTGCATAGCAGGACGCCGGATTCGGCGCGAGACCGTCGGTGGACGGCCCGGGCTTCCAGTCCTTCCATCCACAGAAAACCTTACGGGCATCACGCCGTCGTCACGAATGGGTGCGCGTTAAGGTTTGACTCACCACATCGGGCGGAGGCTCACCCCAAGGATCGAGATCCACGATGCAGACCCGTAACCCCATCCTCGACGAGTTCGCCAAGCTGACCACCGGCGCCGTGGGCCTGGCCCAGGCCGCCGGCGAGGAGGCCAAGACCGCCTTCCGCGCCCAGGCTGACCGTTTCGTCGCCGACATGGACCTGGTGCGCAAGGACGAGCTGGAGGCCCTGAAGGCCGAGGTCGCCGCCCTGCGCAAAGAAGTCGCCGCGCTGAAGGCGGCGCCCGCCGCCGCCGCCGCGACGTCGTCCACAGGCAAGAAGCCTCCGAAGGGCGGAGCCGGTTGAGCCGGTCACGCCCCACCGCATACCTTCGACCCTGCGGGCGTGAGTCGCGCCCGCACCACCCCGTCGGCTCCCCCCGGCGAAGGATGACCGCATGACTGCTCCGCGCCCGGATGACGCTGATCTGAACATGGATCCGCTGGACGTCGTCGAGAACGTGCTGTCGGCGGAGAACCTGCCCTTCGACCGCACCGAGGACGGCGACCTGGCCTTCGCGCTGGCGGGCGACTGGAAGGACTACGAACTCTGGTTCGCGTGGCGGCCCGAGGGCGACTGCCTGCAACTGTGCTGCTCGCTCGACCTGCGCGCCAACAAGGTCAAGCGCGGCCAGGCCCACGAACTCCTCTCACTGGTCAACCAGCGCGTCTGGATGGGCCACTTCGAGGTCTGGCCCGAGGACGGCGAGGTGGTGTTCCGCCACTCCATGGCCCTGCCGCACGGCGAACGCCCGACGCTGGCCCAGGCGGCGTCGATGATCGACGCGGCGATCGAGGCTTCGGACCGCTTCTATCCGGCCTTCGACTTCCTGATCCGCGGCGCCAAGAACCCCTCGGACGCCATGGCCGCCTGCATGTTCGAGACGGTCGGCAGGGCGTGAATCCGTCGGGCATCACGCCCGTCCTGCTCATCGGCGCCGGTCGGATGGGCCAGGCCCTGATTTCCGGCTGGAAGAAGTCCGGGGCATTCGATCTCGCCGACCTGATGGTGCGTGCGCCGCACATGAACGAAGGCTGCGCCGAGGCCGCGCGCGCTGGGGCCGTCATCAATCCGCCCGATCACGAGATCGCGGAAGCCCGCACTGTCGTGCTGTGCGTGAAGCCGCAGAAATGGCGCGACATCGCCCCGGCCTACATCGACGCGCTGGGCCGGGGCGCGGTGATCGTCTCGGTCCTGGTGGGCACGCGCGCCGCCGACATTTCCGCGGGTTTTGGCAGCCGCAAGGTTGCGCGTGTACTGCCGACAACGGCGGTGGCGACCGCGTCGGGCGTCACCAGCGTCTATGCGCCCGATCCCGAGGCCCTGTCCGCGGCCAGGGCCCTGTTCGACCTGATCTCGACCGTGGTCGAATTGTCCGAGGAGCCGCTGATGGATGCGGCCGGCGCGGTCTCGGCCTCGGGCGCGGCCTATGTCTACGCCTTCGCCCGCGCGCTCGAAGAGGCCGGGGCGGCTGCGGGCCTGCCGGCCGAGGCGTCCAAGATCCTCGCGCGTGCGACGCTTGCCAGCGCGTCGGCCTTCATGGCGGCGTGCGACGGAGATCCTACCGACCTGATCGCCCAGGTCGCCTCGCCGGGCGGCACGACGCAGGCGGCGTTGGCCGTGCTGGATCCTGCCTTACGGAAGGCCATGACCGAGGCCGTGGCGGCGGCGGTCAGCCGGGCGCAGGAGCTTGCCGGCTAGCGTTTCCCTTGCGCGTACTGCCGCGCGAAGAGGTCGAAGGCGCGGTGGGTGTCGGACCAGGTCGCACGCGCCCCGGCCCAGCGGATGTCGCTTTCATACCAGGAGAAGCGCACCGGACGCCGCGTGCCATCGGCGCTGATTTCCACGCCTTCCAGAGCCGCGCCGCCGTTTGAAACGCTGTCCATCGACAGGCCGGGCCGGCGCGCCATCTGCTCGAAAGTGGGCCGCGAAGGCCGTACGTCGGTGAGCGTCAGCTCCAGCCGTCCGCCGTTGGCGCGCCCGCTCTGGGCGACGGCGCGTTCCACTGTGCGTTCCAGCTCGGCGGTGAGCCGGTCGAGGTCGCGCTGGCCCAGGTCGCGTGCGTCCTTCACCAGCTTTGGCCCCAGTACGACGTGGACATCGGAGGCCTGGGCGGAGACGCCGGCCGGCGCTGCGACCAGCACGAGGGTGAGCAGTGGGGCGAGGAGGAAGGCGGGGCGGGTCATGTCGGCTGTCCTGCGGGTAGGGCGGAATGATGAGCCGGTAATCGTTCGAAGGGAAGAAACAGGGTAAAATTGCATAGCCGCATGCATTCGCCGGCCCGAATTCCCTAACCCGGCAGCCGCACCACCGCCCGCAATCCGCCCAGCGGGCTCTTCTCCAGGGTCACGTCGCCGCCGTGGCCACGGGCGGCGTCGCGCGCGATGGCCAGGCCCAGTCCTACGCCCTTGAGGTTCTGATTGCGCGCCTCGTCCAGGCGGGAGAACGGCTTGAAGGCTTCCTCGCGCTGGTCCGGTGGTATGCCGGGGCCGTCGTCGTCGATGGAGATTTCAAGTCCGCCGGAGGGCAGGGCGCGGGCCGCCAGCTTGACCCGGTCGGCGTGGAAGGCGGCGTTCAGCGCCAGATTTGAGACCGCGCGACGCACCGCGGCCGGGCGGATCAGCGCGCTGAGCTCTGCGTCGGCCTCGACCTCGACTTCGGCGCCAGCCCGGCGCGCGTCGGCGGCGACTTCTTCCAACAGTGGCAGGACGGAGGTGTCCTCCATGGTCTCACCGGCCTCGCCACCCTGGCCGCGCGCGAAGGCCAGGTACTCGTCGATCATGTGCTCCATTTCGCCCAGGTCGCGCTTCATGGCGTCGACGCGCTTGGACGGATCGGACATGGCCAGTTCAAGCTTGAGCCGGGTGAGGGGAGTGCGCAGGTCGTGGCTGACCGAGGCCAGCATGGTGGTGCGCTGGTCGACGTACCGGCGAATGCGCTCGCGCATGTCCATGAAGGCGTGGGCGGCCTGGCGCACCTCCTTGGCCCCGCCGGGCTTGAACTCCTCGACCTCGACGCCGCGGCCGAAGGCGTCGGCGGCCACCGCAAGCCGCTCGATGGCGCGCACCTGATTTCGGATGAAGACCACCGCCACGCCCGTCAGCAGCACCGTCGCGCCCGCCAGCCACAGCACGAAGATGTGGGCCTGGGTCGCAAAGGCCCGCTCCCGGGGTGCGATGATTCGCATTACTCCGCCGGGCACCTGGACGCGGATGTCGACCACGGCGGGATAGCGGGTGGTGTCGAACCAGAATGGCGCGTCCAGCCGGTCCTGCAGCGCCTGGCGCAAGGTGCGGTCGAAGGCCACAAACAGCGAGGCGCGGCGCCGCGTGGGCAGCGAGCGTCCCGACTGGACAACGATCGACAGCTGCATCGATTTCTCGGCCTGCGCGGCGATCCTCTGTATGGCTTCGGGGCGCGGATCCTCGCGGTAGCTGTCGACCGCCCAGGCGATGTCGCCCGCGAGGCTGTCGGACAGGCGCGCGGTCACGGTCTGCCAGTGGGCGTCGAAGAAGACGTAGGTCACCGCCACCTGCATGAGCGCAATCGGCAGCACGATGATCAGCAAGGCCCGGCCCCACAGCGATTGGGGCAGGCTGCGTTTCAGCGCGCGTGACCAGAGGCGGGGTGGGGGCGCTTTCACGCGTCAGTCCGGGGCCAGCATGTAGCCCACGCCCCGCACCGTCTGCAGATAGCGAGGGTTGCGCGGGTCGGTCTCGATCTTGCGACGCAGGCGGGTGACCTGGACATCGACCGCGCGGCCGATGCCATCGGCTGAATCGCGGGCCAGGTCCATGCGGTCGACCGCAGCGTGGGCGTGGCTTGCGAGCAGTTTAAGCAGCTGCGCCTCGGCCTCGGTCAGTCGCACCAGGGCGCCGCCCTTCGACAGCTCGGCGCGGTCGAGATCGAACTCGTAGGCGCCGAGATTCACCTTGCGCGGTCCGGTCGGCTTGGGACCCGCGCGGCGCAGAATGGCTTCGACCCGCAACAGCAGCTCCTGTGGCTCGAACGGCTTGGCCAGGTAGTCGTCGGCGCCGATGCTCAGGCCCTCGATCCGGTCTGTCGAAAGCCCGCGCGCCGTCAGGATCAGCACCGGAGTCGCCCCCTGCTTGCGCACCCACTTCGTGAAGGTGAAACCATCTTCGCCGGGCATCATCACGTCGACCACCAGCATGTCGAAGTCGAGC